>CAZPNH010000366.1:0-3417 GCA_964587635.1 uncultured Bordetella sp. | reverse complement strand
GGTTCGCGGTTGCGCAACGCGGGCGCTGTGGTCATCGGATTTCCCATCGGACGGCACGCTGCGAAAAGATGTCGCAACGCACCAAGGAGCGCTGAATGATACGCTCCCAGCCAAGAAGCTTTTCAGGATTTGTGGACTGCCCAACGCCGCAGCACGACCAGCCACGTGAGAGCGTCCATGGATTCGCAAACCTAGGAACCCGGTTGTAACCTTGCGAGAAGAGGAATCCTCATGGTTCGGTGCTGGTTTTCTTTACTCGTCGTCTGCTGTGCTGCAGGTTGCGAAACAACGCCCGAGCAAAGGTACATAAGGCAGGAATGGGCAAAAGTCCCGCTTCACCAGGCGCAGACAGAGTGCCACGCGGAAATCAACCAGTCCCGTGGCATGGGAAACATGCGCGCGTGCATGCGCACGAAGGGCTGGGAGGAACGTCAGTAAAGGTTTCAAATTTCATTGCCCGTCTGTGCCAAGCATTGCGGTGCACAACCAGTTTCACCACCGACGCGTTCGTTTGTCTGTCGTATTTGTCAGCCGCAGCTTCTTGACACTGCTATCGAACCGGCGCAGCCTGTTTCAGTCTGATTCACGAATTGCTAGGAGGCCGGTCATGAAAGCTACTAAGGTAATTTCGCTCGTCTGCGCGTTGATGGCGTCGGGCGTTGCATTTGCAGGCACCGGATCGCTGCAACGAACATCCATCAGCACGGGAAAATCAGCAGCAACGGCGGAGTCGCCCGCGCTCAAGGGTGCGAGCGGCCCGCAGGGCACGGTCGGTCCGGCGGGTGAAGCAACGGCGCCGAAGCGCACGCCCAGCCTGCACCGCTGATCAGAGGAGCGGCCGCGCGGGATCCTTCCGCGCCGCTGCCATTCCCTCTGGCCGGCCAACGCTCTCGACGAGAGCGATCAACCGCGCGATGATCGCGTCGTACCTAGCGGGACAGCCGTCCCGCCAGTGCGCGAGATAATCCCTGAAACTGTCGTTGGGCGGGACTGGAACAAGATTCAGATAGCCGGTCGCCTCCAGGCCGCCGGGCGTCTGCTCAAGCAGCGGCAGCATGATCGCCGCGGCGAGTTCGTCCTTTTCCCTGAGATAGGGATCCCTGTCCAGGGCTTCCCGGTTTGCGCCGTACCACGCGGCAAACGACGCCTGCTCGGGAAGGTGGCGGTGCGCCTGATCCTTCAGGCGCTGCGCGTACTGCCGGAATACGTCTGCGTAAGCGCGCCAGTGCGGGTGCGGCGGGTCCCGTTCCCAGCTGGACGCCACCCGCTCCAGCGCCAAAAGCGACATGGATTCGCAAAGCGCTTCCTCGAACCAGTGGTGATCCCGGGTCGTAACGGCGCTCTCGATGTCGCGGTGCTCGAAATTTGTGGCGATGTGGCACAACTCGTGCGCGAACTGATAGGCAAACTGGTCCCAGCGCCTGTCGCGAACATCCAGGAGGACGACATACGCGCCGTCCGCCGTCTTGTCGGCCAGAACGCGGGGGCCCAGCGCGACGTGCCCGACTTCGATCCGGTCGGATGCGTGCCGCGGAAAATGCGGCAGCAGCGTGGCGGCAACGGATCGCAGGACGGCCTCGATGTCTTCGGTCTTCGCCGTGCCCCAGTCGCCCGGGGCGACGCGGATCTCAAGTTGCGCGAGACGCGGCCCCTCATCCGGTGCCTGGGCAGCCGCGCCCGCCAAGATGGGAGCCAGCGCCGCAAAGACCAGCGGCAATGCTCGCGTGATGGTCGCGAGCATTCGTTTACCGGTCGAGGTTGGCGATTCCGAGCAGGAACGCCGGCGGAATCGCCTGCGCGTATTCATTTGCCGCCTTGCGCGGCGCAGCGACCTCATGAGACGCACGGTGGCGGTTCTTGCACAACGTCCGCCCCGCTCGCGTCAGCGTCACCAGGCGTTTCGCAGGGCCCGGGTAGGGCGGGAGGATGACGGACCGCGAGACCACGCGGACCAGCTTGAGCCTCTCCAGCGCCTGCGCCACGAACCAGTTGACGACGCCTTCCTGCCTCGGACTGACGTAGATTCGCTCGAGCGCTTTGAGGGTCGTTTCGGTCATGGCACCTATTAAAGTCGCTTAGCCGTAAAGGTGCCGTCTAACTTGCCGGGAAAGACGTAAAGATCCCGTATAGAAATCCCCTATTGCGCGCCTCCGGGAGCGCCGGGGCGGTTCCACCATCCGCCCCCGAGCGCCTGGAACAGCGCCGCGGTGTCCGCGTAGCGGGCGGCGCGCGCCTGGGCGAGGGTGACGACCGATTGCTGATAAGCCTGCTGGGCGAGCAGCAAGGCCGGGCGGCTGGCGGCACCGAGCCGCACCTGGGTGGTCGTGAGTTCCAGGCTGCGGAACGCCGCGCGCTCGGCGCGCGCGCTGGCCTTCAGGGCTTCCGCGTCGTACTCGAGCGCGCGCAGCGTATCGGCCACGTTTTGGAACGCCGCCAGCACCGTGCTGCGATACTGGGCGCCCGCCTGATCCAGCGCTGCCTCTGCGGCGCGCTTCCGGTGCAGCAACGTGCCGCCGGCAAACAGTGTCTGCGTGATCCCGGCGCCAACGATCCAGAATGCGGTGCCGCCTGCGCCCAGCTGCGCGGCGGAAGACGAAATGCTGCCGGCGCCCGCGGCGAGATTGAACTGGGGAAGCATGTTGGCCACGGCCACGCCGACCTGCGCGCTTGCGGCGTGCATCTGCGCCTCTGCCGCCCTGACGTCGGGCCGCTGCTCCACCAGCTTCGAAGGCAGCGTCACGGGAAGCTCCAGCGGCAACTGAATTGAATCGAGGTCGAAGCGCTCGCCTGGCTCATCGGCCGGCAATTGCCCGGTGAGGGCCGCGAGCAGGTTGCGCTGCTGCGCCAGCAGCTTCTTCAGCGGCGGCAGCGCCGCCTGGGTCTGCGCCAGCGCCGATTCCTGCGCCTGCACGTCCGACATGGCAATCGCGCCCAGCTCCAGCTGACGGTGCGACAGCCTGAGCAGCTCGTTCGCACCCCGGATCACATCTTCGAGCGCCGCAATCTGCGC
The DNA here is from genome assembly GCA_964587635.1 of uncultured Bordetella sp. Lineage (GTDB taxonomy): Bacteria > Pseudomonadota > Gammaproteobacteria > Burkholderiales > SG8-39 > RBG-16-66-20. The sequence goes on along the minus strand of CAZPNH010000366.1, from coordinate 407 downwards.
TCGCAACGATGCTTCCTGCACCGCGGCGTTGACCACGTTGGCCGCGAGCGTGACGTAGGTCGCCTCCAGCTGGAAGCGCTGCCACTCCGCCTGCGCGCGCAAGGATTCCACCTGCCGGCGGTTCCCGCCGAACACGTCCGGCGCGTAGGACACCGTCACCTGCGCGGTGTACAGATTGAAGATCGTCGCGTTGGAATTGAGCGACGGCGCAAGCACGCCGGATTGCTTCTGGCGGGTCGGCTGGTAGTTGGCCTGGATCGTCGGGAAGAAGAAGCTCGTGACGACGTAGTGGTAGCAGCCCGGCAGCTTCGCGCGCACGAAGGCCTTCGTGAGCTGGTAGTCGACCTTGACCCCCTGCTTCGCGAACTTGCCGAGCTTGCAACGGCTGATGATCTGCTGGTTGTCGA
>CAZPNH010000365.1:0-3436 GCA_964587635.1 uncultured Bordetella sp. | reverse complement strand
GGTGATGAAAACCCACATGGAGGGCAGGGGGCAGGGGCGGCTTTACGCCTGCCCCGTGCTGCCCGACACGCCGCGCGAGGCGGTACGCGCGATCAAAGCGGCGATCGCGGGACAGGACCCGCGCCAAGTCACATTCATCGGCAGCTCGCTCGGCGGCTACTACGCCACGCATCTCGCGGAAAAACTAGACTGCCGCGCCGCGCTCATCAATCCCGCGATCACGCCGCACGTCGGCCTGGCGGCCTACCTCGGCACGCAGAAGAACCTGCATACGGGAGCGCCCTACGAACTGACGCGCGCGCACCTGGAAGGCTGGCGCGCGCTGCTCGTGGATCGCATCGATCCGGAACGCTACCTGCTGCTGGTCGAGACCGGCGACGAAGTGCTGGACTGGCGCGAGGCCGCGCGCAAGTACGAGGGCGCGCGCATGGTGATCCGCCAGGGCGGGGATCATTCGCTGCAGAGCTTTCCGGAGCACATCGGCCGCATCCTGGCTTTTGCCGGAATCCCGGCGCCGGCATGAACGTTCTTTACGAGGAAGAGGGCGAGTTCAAGGCGGGTTCGGTCCTATCGCAAAGTCCCGCCTCCTTCCAGGTCGAAAGCCCGCACGGGCGGCGGTCCAAGATCAAGGCCGCCAATGTCGTCCTCAGCTTCGAACGGCCGGCCGCCGGAGAACTGATGGCGGAGGCGCGCAAGTTCGCCGACGGGCTCGACACCGATTTTCTCTGGCAATGCCGCAAGGGGGCCGAATTCGGCTTCGAGGAACTCGCGCGCGACTATGTCGGCCGCGCTCCCGCGCCGGTCGAAGCCGCCGGCGTGCTGCTCAAGCTGCACTCGGCGCCGATGTACTTCTACCGCCGCGGGCGGGGCCGCTTCCAGGCCGCGCCGGAGGACACGCTCAAGCTCGCGCTGGCCGGAGTGGAAAAGAAGAAGCGCCTGCAGGAACAGGTGACGCAGTGGGCGGCGCAGCTGGCGCGCTTTGAATGCCCACCCGAGATCGCGCGCCTGCGCGACGAATTGCTGTACGCGCCCGATCGGGGCAAGCCGGAAACCAAGGCGCTGGAGCAGGCTTGCGCGCAGACGGGTCTCTCGACGGCGCGGCTGTTCGAGCGCTGCGGCCTGCTGCCCGACACCCATGCTTATCACCTCGGGCGCTTCCTGCATGAGCTGTATCCGCAGGGGACAGGTTTCCCGGCCCACGAAACGCCCGATGCGCCGGCCGATCTGCCGCTCGCCGCCTGCGTCGCGTTCAGCCTGGACGACGTCGGCACGACGGAGATCGACGACGCTTTTTCCGTCACGCGCGTGTCGGACGACGAATTGCGCATCGGCATTCACATCGCCGCCCCCGGCCTCGCGTTCGCGCCCGGGTCGCCGCTCGATGAGATCGCCCGCGATCGCCTCTCGACCGCGTACATGCCGGGCTGCAAGTTCACCATGCTGCCGGACGATGCGGTCGAACGCCTGTCGCTGGACGAAGGAAGCGAACGGCCTGCGGTGTCGTTGTACCTGAACGTGGGCGCCAGGGACTTCGCGCTGCGGGGCCGGCACACCAAGCTCGAGCGCGTGCGGGTCGCCGCCAACCTGCGCCATTCCGGGCACGACGCGCTGAACGCCGCGTTCGAGAAGGGCGAGCGCACCGGGCTCGCCTTCGAGGAGGAACTGCGGACGCTCTGGCAGCTTGCGCTCGCGCTGGAGAAGCGGCGCGGCAAGCCAAGCGTGAACGCCGCGAACCTCGATTACGTGTTCCGCATCGAGCAGGGGCGGGTGAGCATCGGCACGCGCAAGCGCGGCGCGCCCCTGGACAAGCTGGTCTCGGAACTGATGATCCTCGCCAACACCAGCTGGGGCGAGCAGCTCGCCGAAAAGGACATTGCCGGCATCTACCGCGTGCAGTCGTCGGGCAAGGTGCGGCTGAGCGTGCACGCGGAAATGCACGAAGGCCTCGGCGTGTCCTCCTATGCCTGGATGAGTTCGCCGCTGCGCCGTTACGTGGACCTGGTCAATCAGTGGCAGCTGGTCGCGGCCACGCGCGGACAGCGCCCGCCCTTCACGCGCAATTCCGAGGCGCTGCTCGCGGCGTTGCGCGCCTTCGAGGTGACGACCGCGCGCTACGACGAGTACCAGCGCGCGATGGAGCAGTACTGGTGCCTGCGCTGGCTGGCGCAGGAAAACGTCGCGGAAATCGACGCCACCGTCCTGCGCGAGACCCTGGTGCGCCTTGACGGCCTGCCGCTCGCGCTGCGCGTGCCTTCACTGCCGGAGCTGGAACCTGGCACCCGGGTGCGGCTGGCGGTCGAGCCGCCCGACCTGATCGAGCGCACGGTGGCCTGTACCTGGAAGGCGACGCTTGGGCGCGACAGCGCCGACGCTGCCGCCGAAGACGGGCAGGGACTTCTGTAAAGGCCTAAAATGCCTGCGGAACGTCGTTTTTAAGAGGTGATTTTGCAGGGAAACGCCGCGAACCTGCTGCTGGATCCGCGCGAATACTGGAGCGGACTCGACCGCCAGTCGCGCGTGCTCGCCGTATCGATCGGGGTGTCGATCCTGCTGCACGCGGTCCTGATGACCATCCACTTCAGCTATCCGGACGCGCTGCGCTGGAAATCGGCCGACCAGCCGCTGGAAGTGATCCTGGTGAATGCCAAGACGCGCGAGAAGCCGTCGCGCGCCAAGGCGCTCGCGCAGTCGAACCTCGACGGCGGCGGCAACACCGACGAAAAACTGCGCGCATCGAGTCCCTTGCCGGTGACCAACCCGCGCGATCCCGGACGCGACCTGGCCGAGACGCAGCGCCGGCAGAGCGAACTGGAGGCGCAGCAGCAGCGGCTGCTCGCGCTCAACCGCGAGCTTGGCGCCAAAGTGCCGGCGGATGCGCAGCGCGAAGCATCTGAAGAAGCCTCGCCGCAGGTTTCCGGGCGCGACATTGCGGACCGTTCGCTGGCGATGCTCCAGCTGCAGGCGCAGATCGCGCGGCAGACGCAGGCCTACCAGGAACGCCCGCGCAAGCGCTTCATCGGCGCCAACACCCGGGAATACCGCTTCGCGCAGTACGAAGAGGACTGGCGCGCCAAGATCGAGCGCGTCGGCACGGTCAATTACCCGGCCGAGGCGCGCGGCAAGCTCTACGGCACGCTGCGCCTTACGGTGACCATCCGGCCCGACGGCTCGGTGGAGTCCATCGACCTCGACCGTTCCTCGGGCCTGAAGGTGCTCGACCAGGCGGCGTTCCAGATCGTGCGCATGGCGGGGCCGTTTGCCGCCTTCCCGGCCGACATCCGCAAGGACACGGATCTGCTCGTCATCACGCGCACCTGGTTTTTCGCCCAGGGCGACAAGGTCTGGACCGAAGCCAACTAGCGCATGGCCGATCGCTACGCGGTGATTGGCCACCCGGTCGCGCATTCGAAGTCGCCGTGGATACACGCTGAATTCG
>CAZPNH010000364.1:0-3445 GCA_964587635.1 uncultured Bordetella sp. | reverse complement strand
GCCGAAATCGAGCAGGCGATCGGCGTTGACGCACAGGCGCCGGCCGGGTTGGAACTGGAGATCACCGAGAGCCTGATCATGGAAGACGTCAAGCACAGCATCGCCACGCTGGAGGCAATCCGCGCCGTGGGCGTTACCATCGCCATCGATGATTTCGGCACCGGCTTTTCCTCGCTCAGTTACCTGGCCAAGCTGCCGGTGGACGCGCTGAAGATCGACCGCTCGTTCGTGATCGACATGACGAGCGGCCCGCAGGGGCTGGCGCTGGTGTCCACGATCATCAGCCTGGCGCAGTCGCTGAAGCTGAAAGTGGTGGCGGAAGGTGTCGAGACCGAAGCGCAATCGCGTTTGCTCCGCCTGCTCAGTTGCGACGAAATGCAGGGCTTTCTGATCAGCAAACCGCTACTCGCCGAAATCTTCGAGGCGAAATTCCTCGCCCGCCAAGGGCAAATGAACGCCCCGGCGATGTAGACCGTGCAGAGCGGACTGGAGCACGTTTGAATCTCGCGGCGGCACTGGCCCCCGTTTCGCTTGATTCGAGGCAACTGGTGCGCCTGCGCCGCTTCGGGGTCGCCTCGCTCAGTTATGTTCTGGCCACGGCGCTGGTGGCGATTGCTTGGCTGTTTGGCGTGATTCAAGCATCGACCGTTCTGGAGGCCGCCGCGGCATTTGCCGCGATCAACCTCGTCCTTTACGGCGCCATCCGCACGGGATTCAATCTTCGCTTCGCCGATCCCAGCCTCACCCGCGCCCAGATTGTGTGCGCGATCGCCGTCCTGATGTACATCGTCTATCACATGGATGCCGGCCGCAGCGTCGCGCTGTTCGGTTGCTTCATCGTTTTCCAGTTCGGCATATTCCGCCTTCGCGCCCGCGAGTTCGTGGCAATCACGCTCTATACGCTGGCCGCATACGCGCTCGTCATCGATCTGATGATGTATTTCCGGCCGCAGGCGATCCACGACGTGCCTGGCGAATGGATGAGCTGGCTGGGGCTGGCGGGTTTTCTGCCATGCATGAATTTCGTGGGCGGACAGATCAATGCGCTCAGGCGCAGGATGCGGGAGAGCGAGGCGCGCTTCCGCAGCCTGACCGAGATGTCCTCGGACTTCTACTGGGAAACGGATGTCGAGCACCGGATGTCGGAACGCGGGTCCGCCGACAAACGGATGAAGAGCATCCCTGAATTCCAGCAGGGCCCGCGGCTCGGCGAGCGCCGCTGGGAAATTCCCTACCTGACGCCGGACGGGGCGGGCTGGCAGGCGCACCGGTCCGCGCTCGATGCGCACCTGCCGTTCCGCGGCTTCGAACTGTCGCGCCTCGAGGCCGACGGCACCGTACGGCACACCTCGATCAGCGGGGATCCGGTGTTCGATGCCTCGGGCGCGTTCACGGGCTACCGCGGCGTCGGCAGTGATATCACCGCGCGCAAACAGGCGGACGCGGCATTGCGCGACAGCGAAATGCGCTTCCGGGTGACTTTCGAGCTCGCCGGTTCCGGCATTGCCCATGTCGGTCTGGACGGACGCTTCATGCGCGTCAACCGCAGCCTCTGCGCGATTCTGGACTATGCGAGCGAAGATCTCGTGGGCCGCCGTGTGAAGGATTTGTCGCATCCAGAGGACCGAGACAAGGCCGACGATGCCCGTGGCCGCATACGCTCGGGCGAGCTGGCGCTGGCGAGCTGCGAGAAGCGCTACCTTCGCAGGGATGGCACGACGGTTTGGGTGGATCTCACGGTCGCGCTGGTGCGCGATGCGGAAGGCGGTCCGCTCTACGAAATCGCCGTGTTCGACGACGTGACAGTGCGCAAGCAGGCCGAGCAGGCCTTGCGCCACAGCGAGCAGCAGTTGCGGCTGTTCGCCGACAACGTTCCTGTGATGACAGCGTACTGGGACGACGGATTCCGTTGCCAATTTGCCAGCAAGGCGTTCGCGGCGACATACGGGCTGGCGATGGAAGACGTGATCGGCAAGCACGCGAGGGAAATTTTCGGGGAAGAACAATTTCTCGACGGCGTCGCCTATGCCGATCAAGTCAAGCAGGGGCATCCGGTGTCCTACCAAAGGAAGCGCGTATTTAAGAATGGAGAAACCCGCTACTTCGAGATGAGGCTGGTGCCGGATTTCGGGGAGGATGACAAGGTCGTCGGCTGCTTTGCGGTTACTATCGACATTACCGAACACAAGCTTCTGGAGGAGCGCGTCCAGCGTACCGCGCATCACGACGACCTAACGGGGCTGCCGAACCGGGCGCTCTTCAACGACCGGCTGCTGCAGGCGATCAATCTCGCCAGGCGCGATTCCCGCCAGTTCGCGCTGCTGTACCTGGATCTGGACAGGTTCAAACCGGTGAATGACGCCCTTGGGCACGCAGCCGGCGACGAACTGCTCAAGGCTGTTGCCGTGAGAATCCGCAGCGTGGTGCGCGAATCCGACACCGTGGCCCGCGTCGGCGGCGACGAATTCACCGTCATCCTGACCGACGTCGCCCGGCGCGAACAGGCGGAATTCGTCGCCCGGAAAATCACTGCTGCCCTTGCCGCGCCCTTCGAGCTGGGCGGCCGGAAGAAGAGCATCGATATCGGCGCCAGCATCGGCATCGCCATCTATCCTGAGGACGCCCGCAACGCCGATGCGCTTGTGAAGGTGGCGGACGCCGCCATGTACAGCGTCAAGCACGCGGCATAAGCCTGAGCGCGGCGGCTCCGTGCGTTGCCGCACATACCGCCAGAGTTCACAAGTGGATACTGCAGGCGCCAGGGAGACCGCGCTCGTGCCCTGGCCGAGCCGGTTTTTCTGCGCTTTTCCCGCAACCTTTTTCTTGCGTGATTTGCCTTCAAGACCATTCCTTGTGTCGGGCAGGAGGTGGCAGATGTCCGCGAGAAAATCCGTTCCAAAGGCAGCCGACGCCGCCGCCCCGGAAAAGCAGGGCGCGCCGGACGGCATCATCGAATCCGGCCGCCAGGAGACGCTGCTCAAGACCGGCGCGCTGCAGGACGCCATCCTCAACAGCGCCAACTTCTCCAGCATCGCCACCGACGAGAAGGGCGTGATCCAGCTGTTCAACGTAGGCGCCGAGCGCATGCTGGGCTACGCCGCCGCCGAAGTCATGAACAAGATCACGCCGGCCGACATTTCCGACCCGCAGGAAGTGATCGCGCGCGCCGAAGCGCTGAGCCTGGAGCTCGGCACCACCATCAAGCCCGGTTTCGAAGCGCTGGTGTTCAAGGCCTCGCGCGGCATCGAGGACATCTACGAGCTGACCTATTTCCGCAAGGACGGCAGCCGCTTCCCCGCCATCGTGTCGGTCACGGCGCTGCGCGACGCGCAGGAAAAGATCATCGGCTACCTGCTGATCGGCACCGACAACACCGCGCGCAAGCAGGCCGAGGAAGCGCTGCTCAAGGCCGGCGCGCTGCAGAGCGCGATCTTCAACAGCGCCA
>CAZPNH010000363.1:0-3447 GCA_964587635.1 uncultured Bordetella sp. | reverse complement strand
CGGTCCCGGGCGTGGCGACCGGGCTCGCCTGGACGCCGGTGGGCGGCGACATCCTGTTCATCGAGGCGAACAAGGTACCGGGCACGGGCAAGCTGATCCTCACGGGCCAGCTGGGCGACGTGATGAAGGAATCCGCGCAGGCGGCGCTGACCGTGGCGAAGGGCTTCATCGACGCGCCTTACGACAAGCTCGACATCCACATCCACGTGCCGGCCGGCGCGACGCCGAAGGACGGCCCGAGCGCCGGCGTGGCGATGTTCCTCGCGCTGATCTCGCTGCTGACGGGCAAGCCGATCCGTTCGGACGTGGCGATGACGGGCGAAATCTCGCTGCGCGGGCTGGTGATGCCGATCGGCGGGCTGAAGGAGAAGACGCTCGCCGCGCTGCGCGCCGGCATCAAGACCGTGATGGTGCCCAGGAGGAACGAGAAGGACCTCGAGGACGTCCCCGCGGACGCGAAAGCGAAGCTGGAGTTCGTGCTGCTCGATCGCGTCGAGGACGCGGTCAAGTGCGCGATCGGTGAATTGCCGAGTCCGGAAATCAAAAAAGCGGCGTGAAAAGCTCCGGCAGGTCCCATAATCCGGGTCGCAACCCGACCCCATGAACCTGCCGGAACTGATCCAGACCTACGGCTACGGCGCCGTTTTCGCCGGCACGCTGCTCGAAGCCGAGGCAGTGCTGCTGGTCGGCGGCTTCGCCGCGCACCGCGGCTACCTCGACCTGCCGACGGTGGTGGGCGTGGCGATCGTCGGCAGCTTCCTCGCCAACCAGCTCTGGTTCTACCTCGGGCGCCGGCACGGCGACACGCTGCTCGCGCGCTTTCCCAGGTACGCCGTTCCGGCCGCGCGCGCCCAGGAACTGCTCGCCAGGTACAACATGCCGCTCATCCTCACCGTGCGCTTCGTCTTCGGCCTGCGTACCGTGCTGCCCTTCGTCCTCGGCATGAGCAACATCCCCATCCTGCGCTTCGAAATCCTCAACCTCGCGGGGGCGATTTTCTGGTCCGTGACCATCGCCGCAGGCGGCTACCTGTTCGGCCACCTGTTCGAGCGCGCGCTGGGCGACCTGCGGCACTACGAGGAGATCCTGCTCGCCGTCCTCGCGGCCGGCGGCTTCCTTTTCTGGCTCTACAGCCGCCGGCGCAGGGCCTGAAGCGGGCTCAGAGCCCGGTCAAGCCTTTTCGACCGCACGCAATACCGCCTGCGGTTCCTTCGCGATTACGTTAAGAAGCACAAGCGCGGTTCCACGCGGCTTGCGGTCTCCGCGCTCCCAATGGCGCAACGCGCCAAGGCTGATCGCGAACGTGGCTGCAAACTGCTCCTGCGTCAGTCCGGTCTGCTCGCGGACGGCCTTCACGTCCACCTGCGGCGGAACATGCAGCTTCATTCCCGCCACGCGCCGGCCCTTTTGGTGCCTGATCGCCTGTTCCAGCCCTCGCTTGATGCTTGCGTAGACCTTCTTATTCATTGCTTCCTCTGCAGCAAGTTCTTGAGCGTTTCCACAAAATCCGCAAATTGGTTGCGCTCGGCCTGGCTCAAATTGGCCCTCTCGTTCTTGCCGAACACCGTCAACAGATAGAGCGGTACCGCCTCGCTGTAAAAGTAATAGATCACCCGTACCCCGCCGCTCTTTCCGCGCCCGCCGCGTGCCCAGCGCAACTTGCGGATACCGCCGGTCCCCTGCATCAGGTCGCCGGCCCGCGGATTCGCGGCCAGGTACGCCACGACGTCCGTGCGCTCCTGCGCTGAAAGCAGCTTTGCCGCGCACCGGACGTACTCCGGTGTTTCAGCGACCGTATTCAACATGGCAATACTAATCCATTGGCTTAGTTTGGTCCAGCAACCGGCCTTATGGCCTCATCCCAACACATCCAACGTCCTGCATGGCCGGGCAGTTGACGCTGTATATTCCGCCCCGCCATGCCCCTCCTTACCCTCGCCGACGCCCAGCTCGCCTTTGGTGAACTGCCGCTGCTCGACCGCGCGTCCTTTGCGATGGACGCGGGCGAGCGTATCGGGCTGATCGGGCGCAACGGCACCGGAAAATCGTCCCTGCTCGGCATCATCGCGGGGACCATCGCGCTCGACGACGGCGAGCTGCGGCGCAATACCGGCCTGCGCATCGCCTATGTACCGCAGGAGCCCACTCTTTTAACTTCTTCAAATATAGAAAAGCACAAGCTCGACGAATTCCGGCACCGCTTCGGGCTGGACCCGGAGACGAATCCGGAGACCATGTCCGGCGGCGAACGCAAACGCGCGGCGCTGGCGCTGGCCTTCGCGCAGCAGCCCGACCTGCTGCTGCTGGATGAGCCGACCAACCACCTTGATGTGGACGGCATTTTGACTTTGGAAGCGCTGGTTTTAAAACAACAGTCCGCCATCTTCATCACCCACGACCGCGCCTTCCTCGACCGCGTCGCCACGCGCATCATCGAGCTGGACCGGGGGCGCCTGCTTTCCTTTCCAGGGAATTACTCGTCGTTCGAAGTAAAAAAATCCGAGCAGCTGGCGGCCGAGAGCGTCGCCAACCGCAAGTTCGACCGCTTCTGGGCGCAGGAGGAGGTCTGGATCCGCAAGGGGATCGAAGCGCGGCGCACGCGCAACGAAGGCCGCGTCACGCGGCTGGAGCACCTGCGCGAGGAGCGCGCGGCGCGGCGCGAGCGCACCGGCAACGTCAAGCTCGCCGTCGGCAGCAACCAGCGCTCGGGCAAGCTGGTGGCCGAACTGGAAAATGTTTCAAAGGCTTTTGGCGAGAATGCCGTCGTTAAAAACGTAACCCTGACCATTTCCCGCGGCGACCGCATCGGCCTGATCGGCCCGAACGGCGCGGGCAAGACCACGCTCATCAAGCTGATCCTCGGCGCCCTCGAACCCGACTCGGGAACCGTGCGCCTCGGCACCAAGATCGAGGCCGCCTACTTCGACCAGTTGCGCGCCGCGCTCGATCCCGAGAAGACGGTGGCCGAGACCATCGCGCCGGGCTCGGACTGGGTCGAGCTGCCCACGGGACGCATGCACGTCATGAGCTACCTGGGCAACTTCCTCTTCCCGCCGCGCCGCGCGCAGGCGCCGGTGCGCATGCTCTCGGGCGGCGAGCGCAACCGCCTGCTGCTCGCGCGCCTGTTCGCGCGACCCGCCAACGTGCTGGTGCTGGACGAACCGACCAACGACCTGGACATCGAATCGCTGGAGCTGCTGGAGGCTGCGCTGCAGGACTACGCGGGCACCCTGCTCCTCGTGAGCCACGACCGCACCTTCCTCGACAACATCGTCACGCAGACCATCGCGGCGGAAGGCGATGGAACGTGGAAAGAATACGTGGGCGGCTACAGCGACTGGCTGCGGCAACGGCCCGCGGGAACGGAAAAGGATTCCTTCAAAAAGGAAACGCCGGTCCGGGAAAAGAAAAAGCCCAAGCTGAGCTACAAGGAAACCCGCGAACTGG
>CAZPNH010000362.1:0-3450 GCA_964587635.1 uncultured Bordetella sp. | reverse complement strand
AGTGGTGGCAATGGACGAGTCGCCGGTCAAGGCGCTGCGCTTCAAGAAGGATTCCTCCATGCGCGTCGCGGTCAACCTGGTGAAGAGCGGCGCGGCGCACGCCTGCGTCAGCGCGGGCAACACCGGCGCCCTGATGGCCATTTCCCGCTTCGTGCTGAAAACGCTGCCCGCCATCGACCGGCCGGCGATCGCCACCGTGCTGCCGAACATGCGCGGCGGCTACACCTATGTTCTCGACCTCGGCGCCAACGTGGACTGCACGCCGCAGCAACTGATGCAGTTCGGCGTCATGGGCGCGATGCTGGTCTCCGCGGTGGAGCACAAGGCCCGCCCATCGGTGGGATTGCTCAATATCGGCATCGAGGACATCAAGGGCAACGACACCGTCAAGCAAGCCGCGGACCTGCTGCGCGCCAGCGGCCTCAACTTCCACGGCAACGTCGAAGGCGACGACATCTACAAGGGGACCGTCGACGTGGTGGTGTGCGACGGTTTCGTCGGCAATTCGGTGCTCAAGGCCTCCGAGGGCGTCGCCACCATGATCGTCGCCTTCCTCCGGCAGGAGTTTTCGCGCAACCCGTGGCGCAAGCTGTCGGCGCTGGTCGCCATGCCGGTGCTGAAGGCGCTGCGCGCGCGCATGGATCCGGGCCGCTACAACGGCGCCAGCCTGCTCGGGCTCAAAGGCGTGGTCATCAAGAGCCACGGATCGGCCAACCAGTATGCGTTCGGGCAGGCGCTGCAGCGGGCCGCGGAAGAAGTGCGCAACGACGTGGTGCGCCGCATCTCCGAGCAGATGGCCGGGGCGCGCGCATGATCTGGTCGCGCATCACGGGTACCGGCAGCTATCTGCCGCCGCGCATCGTCACCAATGACGAGCTGGCGAAAAAACTCGACACCAGCGACGAATGGATCCGCGAGCGCACCGGCATCCGGCAGCGCCATATCGCCGAACAATCGCAGGCTTCCAGCGACCTCGCGCTGGAGGCGAGCCGCCGTGCGCTGGAGGCGGCCGGCCTGACAGCCGCCGATATCGACCTCATCATCGTCGCCACTTCAACGCCGGACTATATCTTCCCGAGCACTGCCTGCCTGCTGCAGGCGAAGCTGGGCGTGAAGGGCTGCGCGGCGCTCGATGTGCAGGCGGTCTGCAGCGGCTTCGTTTATGCGCTGGCGACGGCGGACAGCATGATTAAAAATAAAATGGCAAAAAAAGCCCTGGTCGTGGGCGCGGAAGTGTTCTCGCGCATCCTCGACTGGAACGACCGTGCGACCGCGGTGCTGTTCGGCGACGGCGCGGGCGCCGTGGTGCTGCAGGCGGGCGAGCAACCCGGCGTGCATGCATCGGTGCTGCATGCCGACGGCAGCCAGGTCGGTATCCTCTCGGTGCCGGGCAACGTCTGCGGCGGGAAAATCATCGGCTCGCCGTTCCTGCAGATGCAGGGCAAGGAAGTCTTCAAGCTGGCGGTCAGGGTGCTGGATGAGTCGGCGCGCGAGGCGGCCGCGCTGGCGGCCGTGAAGCTCGAGGACATCGACTGGCTTATCCCGCACCAGGCGAACGTGCGCATCCTGGAGGCCACCGCGAAGCGCATGGGCCTGCCGCGCGAGCGCCTGGTGGTGACGGTGGACCATCACGCCAACACTTCGGCGGCGTCGGTGCCCCTGGCGCTGGACGAATACGTGCGCGCCGGGAAAATCAAGCCGAGCCACAAGGTCATGCTGCAGGGCGTCGGCGGCGGCTTCACCTGGGGCGCGTCCCTGGTGACGATGTGAGGACGCGCCGATGAAGCTCGCGATGGTTTTCCCGGGGCAGGGGTCGCAATCGGTCGGCATGCTGAAGGCCTACGCGGGATTGCCGGAAGTCGATGCTGTCCGCGCGGAAGCGCAGGCGGCACTCGGCGCAGATTTTCTGCGGTTGCTGGATGAAGGTCCCGCCGAGCAACTGAACCTGACGGTCAACACGCAACCGGCGATGGTCACGGCGGCGATCGCGGCCTACCGCGCCTGGCGCGCGCTGGGCGGGCCCGCGCCCGCAGTCGTCGCAGGGCACAGCCTGGGAGAGTACTCGGCGCTGGTCGCGGCCGGTTCCCTTTCCCTGTCGGCGGCGCTGCCGATGGTGCGCTTCAGGGCGCAGGCGATGCAGCAGGCGGTGCCGGAAGGACAGGGCGCGATGGCGGCCATCCTCGGGCTGGATGACGACGGCGCGCGCGCCGCCTGCGCCGAAGCCGCGCAGGGCGAAGCCGTGGAAGCGGTCAATTTCAACGCGCCGGGACAGGTGGTCATCGCGGGGCATAAAACCGCGGTGGCGCGCGCCATCGAGGCCTGCAAGGCGCGCGGCGCCAAGCGCGCGATGCCGCTGCCGGTGAGCGCGCCTTTCCACAGCAGCCTCATGCAGCCCGCGGCAGCGAAATTGAGCGGTTATCTGGAAAAGATCGTTTTTTCCAGTCCTGCGATTCCGGTCGTAAACAATGTGGACGTCAAGGAAGAGCGGGACCCGGTGAAAATCAAGGACGCCCTGGTCCGGCAGGCGGCATCGCCCGTGCGCTGGGTGGAAATCATCCGCGCCATAGCGGCGCAGGGCGTGACGCACGTGGTCGAGTGCGGTCCGGGCAAGGTGCTCGCCGGGCTGGTGAAGCGCATCGATCCGAAGCTGCAAGGGCTGGCGGCGGCGGATCGCGCGTCGCTCGAACTCGCGCTCGCGGCGATCAAGGGAGGCTGAACATGCTTGAAGGCAAAGTCGCATTGGTGACCGGCGCCTCGCGCGGCATCGGGCGCGCCATCGCGGTGGAACTCGCCAGGCAGGGCGCCCGGGTCGTCGGCACCGCGACGACCGGAGAGGGCGCAAAGGCGATCTCCGAGGCCGGCCTGACCGGCAAGGTGCTCAACGTGCGCGACGCGGCGCAAAGCGACGCGCTCATCGGCGAGATCCAGAAGGAGCTGGGCGACATCGCCATCCTCGTCAACAACGCCGCGGTGACGCGCGACAACCTCGCGCTGCGCATGAAGGACGCGGATTGGGACGACGTCATGGAAACCAACCTGAAGCCGGTGTTCCGCCTGTCGCGCGCGGTGATGCGCGGCATGATGAAGGCGCGCTGGGGCAGGATCATCAACATCACCTCGGTGGTCGGCGCATCGGGCAATCCGGGGCAGGCCAACTACGCCGCCGCCAAGGCCGGCGTGGTCGGCATGGCCAAGTCGCTCGCGCGCGAACTCGGCAGCCGCAACATCACCGTGAACTGCGTCGCGCCGGGATTCATCGACACCGACATGACGCGCGCGCTGCCCGACGAACAGAAGAACGCGCTGCTGGCGCAGATCCCGCTCGGCCGCCTCGGCAAGCCGGAGGACGTCGCCGCCGCGGTCGCCTATCTCGCATCTCCCGCGGCGGCTTACGTTACGGGCACGGTCCTGCACGTCAACGGCGGGATGTACATGTCCTGAATCCGGGCC
>CAZPNH010000361.1:0-3462 GCA_964587635.1 uncultured Bordetella sp. | reverse complement strand
TCATCGCGCGGCAGATCCTGCCGTGGTTCGGCGGCACCGAGGCGGTGTGGACCACCTGCATGCTGTTCTTCCAGACGCTGCTGCTCGCGGGCTACGCCTACGCGCATGCGACCAACGCGAAGCTCAAGCCGCGCGCCCAGGCGCTGCTGCACATCGCGCTGCTGGTCCTCGCGCTGCTGACCCTGCCGATATCGCCCTCCGAGAGCTGGAAGCCGCTCGGCACGGAGGAGCCCATTACGCGCATCCTGCTGGTGCTGACGGTGACGGTCGGGCTGCCCTACCTGCTCCTCGCGTCGACCAGCCCGCTGCTGCAGGCCTGGTTCGCGCGCGCGCGGCCCGGCGTGGATCCGTACCGCCTGTTCGCGGTATCGAACCTCGCCTCGCTGCTGGCGCTGATCGGCTATCCGCTCGTGGTCGAGCCGTTCTTCGGCAACCGCGAGCAGGTGGTCTGGTGGTCCGCTCTTTTCGCGGTATTTGCCGTGCTCTGCGCGGTATTGGCCTGGTCCGTTTCCGCGAAAGGCCAGGCGGGGAAAGCAGGCGAAGAGGAAAACATGGCGCCTCCGGGCCGCAACGACTACCTGCTGTGGCTCGCGCTGTCGGCGACCGGCTCGGTGATGCTGCTGGCGGTGACCAACCACGTGACGCAGAACGTGGCCTCGATCCCGCTGCTCTGGCTCGCGCCGCTGACGCTGTACCTGCTTACCTTCATCCTCGCCTTTGAAGGGCGCAACCTCTATCGCGTCGAGATTTTCTGGCCGGTGGTGCTGCTGTGGCTGGCCGGCATGTCCTGGCTGCTGGTGGACAACAGGTACCAGTTCGACCTGTGGAAGCAGATCAGCATGTTCCTCTCCGGCCTGTTCGTCGCCTGTATGTTCTGCCACGGCGAGCTCTATCGCGCGCGGCCGGCCGCGCGCCACCTGACCGCGTTCTACCTGACTATTTCCGCCGGCGGCGCCATTGGCGGGCTGCTGGTTGCCGTGGTCGCGCCGCTCGCCTTCAACGCCTTTTACGAGCTCGGCATCGGGCTGGTGGCGCTGGCGCTGCTGGCCGCGATGCGCTTCCGGCCCGTGAACGCCGTCGCGCGCTGGGCGAGCCTCGCGGTGCTGCTCGGCGTGGCGGGCAGCGCGGCCTACGACGGATCGCGCTTCCAGCACGACGTGCTGGTGTCGGCGCGCAATTTCTACGGCGTGATCCGGGTCAAGGAGTATGGCAAGCCGGGCAGCGACTACCATTACCGCCGGCTGGTGCACGGCGTCATCATGCACGGCGAGCAGGACATGACCGAGGCCGGCCGGCGCAAACCGACGACCTATTACCAGCCCAGTTCCGGCGTCGGCGCGGCGATGGCCGCGCGCGAGGCGCGGGGACCCATCCGTGCCGGCCTGATCGGCCTGGGCGCCGGCACGCTGGCCGCCTACGGGCGCCAGGGCGACTTGTTCCGCTTCTACGACATCAATCCGAAGGTGGTCTCGATCGCGCAGACGCAGTTCACCTTTCTCTCCGACAGCGCGGCGAAAATCGAGATCGTGCTGGGCGATGCCCGCCTCAACCTCGAGCGCGAGACGCCGCAGGGCTACGATCTGCTCGCGGTGGACGCGTTCTCCAGCGACGCGATCCCGGTGCACCTGATCACCAAGGAGGCGCTGGCGGTGTACCTGCGCCACATGAAGCCGGACGGCATCGTCGCCTTCCACGTCTCCAACCGCTACCTCAACCTGGTGCCGGTGGTGGCGCGCATCGCCAGGGAGAACGGCGCGTACGCGATGCTGGTCTCCGACAGCGGCAAGGACGACGAAGAGGACCACACCACCACGGACTGGGTGCTGGTATCGCGCGACCCGAAGGCGCTCAAGGCGCCGGAGATCGAAGCGGCTTCACCCGAGGCGCCGGACGAGAAACCGAAATGGCGCACCTGGACCGACGACTACTCCAACCTGGTGCAGATCCTGAAGTAGCTAGACGACGGCGCCGTCGTTGTTGTCGTCGCCCGGCGCCTTTTTCTTCTTCGCGTGATGGACGAACTGGCTGCGGTCGACGCCGAGCCACATCACCAGCGGGCTGGCGACCAGCACCGAGGAGTAGATCCCGAAGCAGATGCCGATGGTGAGCGCGAGCGCGAAGTAGTGCAGCGCCGGCCCGCCGAACAGCAGCATGGTGGTGACCATGGCCTGGGTGCAGCCGTGGGTGATGATGGTGCGCGAGATCACGCCGGTGATGGCGCTGTCGATCACCTCCGGCACCGTCGCCTTGCGCATCTTGCGGAAGTTCTCCCGTACCCGGTCGAACACCACCACCGATTCATTGACGGAATAGCCGAGCACCGCCAGCACCGCGGCGAGCACCGGCAGCGAGAATTCCCACTGGAAGAGCGCGAAGCAGCCGAGGATGATCACCACGTCGTGCAGGTTGGCGATGATCGCCGAGAGCCCGAAGCGCCACTCGAAGCGGAGCCACAGGTAGAGCACGATGCCGATGGCGGTCACCATCAGCGCGAGCGCGCCGTATTCGGCCAGTTCCTCGCCCACCTGCGGGCCGACGAACTCGACGCGGCGCACCTCGGCGGTGGCGTCCTGCGCCTTCAGCAGCCCCGCGACCTTCTGCGAGACGTCGGAAGTGGACTGGCCTTTCTCCACCGGCATGCGGATCAGGATGTCGCGCGAGGAGCCGAAATTCTGCACTTCGCCCTTCAGGCCGGCCTTCTCCAGCGCATCGCGGATCGACTCGACGTTGGCGGCGTCCTTGTAGTTCACCTCGACCAGCGTGCCGCCGGTGAATTCGACCGAGAAATTCAGGCCCTTGTGCGCGAGGAAGAAGACCGCAGCGAGGAAGGTGATGAGCGAGATGACGTTGAAGACGAGCGCATGCCGCATGAACGGAATGACGCGGCGGATCTTGAAGAACTCCATGCGCTATCTCATTTCCAGCCGGTATCGCCGATGGCCAGGCGCGCGACCTTGCGCCGGTGCCCATAGGCGAGGTTGACGATGGCGCGCGATACCACCACCGAGGAGAAGATGGAGGTCATGATGCCCAAGCAGTGCACCACCGCGAAGCCGCGCACCGGGCCCGAACCGAAGATGAGCAGCGCGAGGCCGGCGATCAGCGTGGTGACGTTGGAGTCGAGAATGGTGCCCCAGGCGCGCTCGTAGCCCGCGGCGATCGCCGCCTGCGGCGACTGCCCGGCGCGGATCTCCTCGCGGATGCGCTCGTTGATCAGCACGTTGGCGTCGATCGCCATGCCGAGCGTGAGCGCGATCGCCGCGATGCCGGGCAGCGTGAGCGTGGCCTGCATCAGCGACAGCAACGCCACCAGGAACAGCAGGTTGACGCCCAGCGCGACCGAGGAGAACACGCCGAACAGCGTGTAGTACGCGCTCATGAAGAGCACGATCGCGAGGAAGCCCCAGCGCGTGGCGTTGAAGCCCTTTTCGATGTTTTCCTTGCCGAGCGACGGGCCGACAG
>CAZPNH010000360.1:0-3470 GCA_964587635.1 uncultured Bordetella sp. | reverse complement strand
CTTGTGCCGCTGTCGCGCAATTGTCACTTGGCGGACGGCCCGGGTCCGCAGGATGATGGCCCCCCCTCGGCCGCCGTTGGCCCCGGAAAGGAGCGCCTGGGCGGCATTGCGGACCACGTTCAGCACCGCCTGGATCAATTGCTCCACGTCCCCGACCAGGTCCGGGACGCTGGGATCGTAGTTGCGGATGGCCGAAATGCGCTGGGGGAATTCGGCCAGCACCAGGCTCCGGACGCGTTCGAGCACTTCGTGGATGTTCACCTGGCCCAGCTGCACCGTGCGCCGCGGCGTCAGCAGGCGGTCGAGCAGCACCTGGAGGCGGTCGGCCTCCTTGATGATGACCTGGGTGTATTCCCGCAGATCGGGCCGCTCCAGTTCGCGCTCCAGCAGCTGCGCCGAGCCGCGCAGGCCGCCGAGCGGATTCTTGATTTCGTGCGCCAGATTGCGCAGCAGTTCGCGGGTCGTTTCCTGCTGGTCGAGCAGCCGTTCTTCGCGTTCCTGGCGCAGCTGCTCCTGGATCGGGCGCAATTCCACCAGCAGGGGCGTGCCCGGCACGTCGATCGGCGTGACGACGCAGGAAAGCGGCAGCGGATCGCGCCCGGTACGCTCGTAGCCCACGGTCTGCGCCCGGTAGCTCCAGTGCACCGCGAGCGCCTCGGCCAGCATCCCCTCGAGGGCCGCGCTGTCGGTGAACAGGGCGAGAAACTGCTGGCCGATGAGGGATCGCGCGCCGGCGCCGAGCAGGGCCTCGGCGGCCGGGTTGGTGTAGCGCACGACGTAGCCGCCGTCCAGCACCACGACGGCGGTGGCTAGAAGTTCCAGCCCGGAAAAGCCGGTTGAACGCGCTTCGGCCATGGGCAAGGTCGGCGCCGTGAGGTCCTGGTCCGGCTGCGCCTTAACGCGAAAGATTGCTCAGCTCGCGTTTCAGGGCTTCGACGTTCTTTTCGTGGACCTCCACCGTGTCCTGGTACGGCTTCAGCCGCTCGAGCACCCTGGAATAATTCTTCTCGTCGCCGCCGCGGACGGATTCCTGCTCGGAAAGCTTTTTCCTGGCGTCCGCGAGCATGGATTCCTCCTGAGTGAGCTCCTGCTCGAGCGTTTCGCGCTGCTTGGCTTTCGAAGCCACGCGGTCCGACGGCGACTCTTTCGGAAACCCGGCAGGCGATTTGGCCTTGGCGACCGGCACGACCGTTACGCGCGTTTGCTGGACGACGCGGCAATCCTTGCCGGCCGTGTCTTCCTTCAGGTTCGTGACATGCGTGCGCCCGGTCGAGTCCTTGCAGCTCCAGATGGTTTCGGTCTGGGCGAAAGCGGTTCCTGCGGCCGCCAGGCCGAGCGTCAGGGCAACCAGCGATTTCATGCGCGACATAGGCAAGAAGGTGCCTGAGATGGATAAGCTAAGTCTATGCCACAAATAGGCTTTTCTCAAACAACCCTCCAAATAAAAAGGACGGGCCGGAGCCCGTCCTTTCCTTAACGCTTTAGCCCTGGGACCGGCTATGAGCTGTAGTACATGTCGAACTCGACCGGATGGGTGGTCATGCGGAAGCGCGTGACCTCGTCCATCTTGAGCGCGATGTAGGACTCGATGAAATCCTCGTCGAACACGCCGCCCTTGGTGAGGAAGGCGTGGTCCTTTTCGAGGTGCGTGAGCGCCTCGTCGAGCGACGAGCAGACCTGCGGCACCTTCTTCGCCTCTTCGGGCGGCAGGTGGTACAGGTCCTTGTCGATCGGATCGCCGGGGTGGATCTTGTTCTGCACCCCGTCCAGGCCCGCCATCAGCAGCGCGGAGAAAGCCAGGTAGGCGTTGGCCGTCGGATCCGGGAAGCGCACTTCCACGCGCCGCGCCTTGGGGCTCGACACGAACGGGATGCGGCAGGACGCCGAGCGGTTCTTCGCCGAATAGGCCAGATTGATCGGCGCCTCGAAGCCCGGCACCAGGCGCTTGTAGGAGTTGGTGCCCGGATTGGTGATCGCATTCAGCGCCTTGGCGTGCTTGATGATGCCGCCGATGTAATGCAGCGCGAAATCCGACAGCCCCGCGTACAGGTTGCCCGCGAACAGGTTGTTGCCGCCCTTCCACACGGACTGGTGCACGTGCATGCCGGAGCCGTTGTCGCCCACCACCGGCTTGGGCATGAAGGTGGCCGTTTTCCCGTAGGAGGCGGCGACGTTCCACACCGTGTATTTCAGGATCTGCAGCCAGTCGGCGCGCTGCACCAGCGGCGCGAATTTCGTGCCGATTTCGCACTGGCCCGGCGCAGCCACCTCGTGGTGGTGCACTTCGACTTCCACGCCCTGCTGCTCGAGCGCGATGCACATCGCGTTGCGGATGTCCTGCAGCGTGTCGGCCGGCGGCACGGGAAAGTAGCCGCCCTTCACCGGCGCGCGGTGCGCCATGTTGCCCGACTCATACTCGATGCCGCTCGACCAGGGCGCTTCCTCGGACTTGATCTTGACCGAGGACCCGGACATGTCCACGCTCCAGGTCACGCCGTCGAAAATGAAGAATTCGGGCTCGGGGCCGAAATAGGCCACGTCGCCGATGCCGGAAGACTTGAGGTAGGCCTCGGCGCGCTTCGCGATGCCGCGCGGGCAGCGGTTGTAGGGCTTGCCGTCGGCCGGCTCGACCACGTCGCAATTGATGTTGAGCACCGCTTCGTCGGTGAACGGATCCATGCGCGCCGTGACGGCGTCCGGAAACAGCAGCATGTCGGAAGCCTGGATGCCCTTCCAGCCGGCGATCGACGAACCGTCGAAGGCGTGGCCGTCGGTGAACTTTTCCTTGTTGAACTGCTTCGCCGGCACCGATACGTGCTGTTCCTTGCCGCGGGTGTCCGTGAAGCGGATGTCGACGAACTTCACTTCCTTCTCTTTGATCATTTTCAATACGTCATCGGGCGTCATCGCCATCTGGCATCTCCTGAGCGGGTAGTTAAATAAGGAACGGGCCGGGCACGCCGGCCGGACCCGCCTTGATGAGCAGAATCCATGCCAAATGCCCTTGCCATGGCCAACCCCCCTTCCGGCCAAGCCGGTGGGATTCTAAACGACGAAAATGCACTTTGTCAGTGCGCCCCGGCGTGCGCCGGCACCATGCCGGTGCCACCCCTCCAGAACCTATAATCCGGGGCATGGACGAAATCAAACAAAAAGCGCGCGAGCGCGGCCAGAAAATGAAGCTCCCGTATGCCGGGGCGCTGTTTCCGGCGGAAGCCCACGAGCTGATGCAAAGAGGGGCAAAGCTGGTGGACGTACGCACCGAGGCTGAACTTCAATATGTCGGGGCGGTGCCCGGCAGCGACACCATCGAGTGGAACACGTATCCGGATGGCGAGCGCAATCCGGACTTCCTCGGGCAGCTCGAGAACACGGTAAAGAAAGACGAGCCGGTCATGTTTCTCTGCCGTTCGGGTGCGCGCTCGCACCAGGCGGCGATCGCCGCCACGCAGGCCGGCTGGAAAGAGGCC
>CAZPNH010000359.1:0-3480 GCA_964587635.1 uncultured Bordetella sp. | reverse complement strand
CACGATCCGTCGACCATCGCGGCGGTGATCGTCGAGCCGGTGGCCTGCTCGGCGGGCGTCTACGTGCCGCCGCAGGGTTACCTGCAGAAGCTGCGCGAGATCTGCGACAAGCACGGCATCCTGCTCATCTTCGACGAAGTTATCAATGCCTGGGGGCGCCTCGGCAAACCCTTCGCTTCGCAGTACTTCGGCGTGACGCCGGACCTCATCACCACCGCCAAGGGCATCACCAATGGCACCATTCCGATGGGCGCGGTGATGATGAAAGAGGCGATGTACCAGGCGTTCATGTCGGGGCCCGAGGGGGCAATCGACCTGCCGCACGGCTACACCTACTCGGCGCATCCCGTGGCCTGCGCGGCGGGCCTGGCGACGCTGGAGGTCTACCAGGACGAAGGGCTGCTCACGCGCGTCGGCGAACTGTCCAAGTACTGGGAAGATGCCGCGCACTCGCTCAGGGATTGCCCGAACGTCGTCGACATCCGCAATCTCGGCCTGATCGCCGCCATCGAACTATCGCCGCGCGCCGGCGTCGTGGGCGCGCGCGGCTTCGAGGCGCACCTGAAGGCTTTCGAGAAGGGGACCTACATGCGCGTCACGGGCGATACCATCGCCTTGGCGCCGCCGCTGATCATCCAGAAACCGGAGATCGACCAGCTGTTCGGAACAGTACGCGAGGTCTTGAAGACCCTCGCGTAGTTCTCTTCTTATTTTGCGGCGGCCCTCACGACCCCGAGGCGCCGGCCGCGCGTCTGCTGCTTCAGGCGCGGCGGGTTGACGAGGTCCCGGATGAAGTTCGGCAGCGCGAAGACGCCTTCGTGCGTCTCGCCGTTGTAGAACTTCAGGTCCTGCAGCTTGCGCTGCTCGATCCGGCGGTCGATCTCGTCGGCCGTCAGCGACTTCGGGTCGAGCTTGTCCGAGCACACCGCCATCGCCCATTGCGCCCCGTAGAGCGGGATGTACATGGTGTACGGCCGCACGATGCGGAAGATGCCGTTCAGGCGCTGCGCCAGTTCGGCGACGCGCTCGGGCCGCGCCACGGGCGCGCCGATGTGCAGCACCAGCGCGCCGCCCGGGGCGAGCGCATGGCGGCACTGCTGGAAGAATTCCGCCGAATAAAGCGCCTCCGCCGGCCCCATCGGGTCGTTCAGGTCGAGCGCGATCAGGTCGAAGCGCTCGTTCGTCTCGCGGATGAACTTCATGCCGTCGCCGATCAGCACGCGCAGCTTCGGGTTGTCGAAGGCGCCGCGGTGCACCGCGAAGAAATGCTCCTTGGCGATCTTGACCACGTCCTCGTCGATCTCGCACATGGTCACCTGCTCGACCGAGGGGTGCTTGAGCGCCTCCTCCGAGGAGCCGCCGTCGCCGCCGCCCACGATCAGCACCTTCTTCGGCGCCGCGTGCGCCGCGAGCGCGGGATGGATCAGGTTCTCGTGATAGACGAACTCCTCCCGCTCGGAGGTCATGTTGTACCCGTCGAGGCGGAAGATGCGGCCGTAGTGCGGCGTGTCGTAGATCTGCAGCTTCTGGAACTTGGTCTGCCACTCGCCGACCTGGCGCCCGGCCTTGATGTAGAAGCCGGTGGACTCGTTCAGCGGCTCCATCAGCAGGTGCTCGCCGCGGTCCACCTCGTGGCGCGCGATCTCGCCGGGCTGGAAGTGCGCCACGATCGAGTCGAACAGCATCCTTGCCTTCGCCGAGTTGTCGGCGCTGTAGTTGCAGACGTAGACGTCCAGCGTCAGGCCCTTGTTCTCGGGCCAGGTGTG
This sequence comes from uncultured Bordetella sp., assembly GCA_964587635.1. GTDB lineage: Bacteria > Pseudomonadota > Gammaproteobacteria > Burkholderiales > SG8-39 > RBG-16-66-20. The sequence continues at coordinate 1,714 of CAZPNH010000359.1, read as the reverse complement.
GATGGCGAGGTGCGACTCGGCGAGCACCACCGCGCCGGTGAAGCCGGAGCCCTCGAACTGGTGGAAGCGTACGTCCATGACAGTGAGGCCGGAGGCCTTCACCATGTCCACGCAGATCTGCTCGAAGCCCTTGCCATCGAGCAGCAGCTGCGGATCGCAACGACAGCCGGTGAGATCACCGATGAGATGCAGACCGTTCATGTCCGTACTCCCCAGAAAATGCGAAGGCGCAACCCTCTGCCAAATTTTCCGGGCTGCGCCTCTGCGTTCCCACCTTTCGGTGGACAACTGTGTTCTTCAGTCTCGTTCAATTCGTTTCAAAGCCCCCGTTTCGAGCCCGAAAAGCCCGCGTATTTCACCTCGCGCCGCGCATTTCTTCGACCACTGCGTCGATCAAGCGGCGCGCGATCGAGATTCTGCTTGGAAGTTTCGGCAATTGCAATACTTTGAACCAGTTGGCGGCTTCGATTTCTCCCGGCTGCGGCCGGATTTCTCCCGACACCCAGTCGCAGACGAACGCGATCATGAGCGAATTCGGGAACGGCCACGGCTGGCTGGCGAAGTAGCGGGTACGCGACACCTGCACGCCGACTTCCTCCTCGACTTCGCGCTCGACGCACTGCTCCAGCGTCTCGCCCGGCTCGACGAAGCCGGCCAGCGCGCTGTACATGCCGGGCGGAAAGTGCGGGCTGCGGCCGAGGAGGATCTCCCCTTCCCGGCGCACCAGCGCCATCACCGCCGGGGCGAGCCGCGGGTAGACGGAGAACCGGCAGGCGGGGCAGACGCGCACCCGCTCCTCGGCTTTCGCCTCTGTAGGCGTGCCGCAGCGGCCGCAATAACGGTGGCTGCGGTCCCAGTCGACGAGCTGGACGGCGCGGCCGGCAAGCGCGAAATGGGCGTCGTCCAGCACGGTGAAGAGCGCGCGCAGGTTCTCCCAGGCCATGCCGGCGGGCGGCGGCGGGGCGTCCGCCGGCGCCTCGGCGGTCCAGCAGTCGGTTCCGGCCAGACGCCCTAGATATAGTGTCCGGGCCGGCTCAAACCACAAGATATTGTTGTTTTTTTGCAACGGCAATCGCGCCCAGCTGGGCCTTGCAGGCACCCTGGGATCGTCGGAAGGCCTCGGGCTGGGCGGTCCGAGCTCGACCAGCAGGCGGTCGCCCTTGAAGACGAACCAAAGGGACTCGCCGGCCTGTTTCGGCGCGGCGACGGCGGCTTCGAAGCCCTGCGGGCTGGTGAACGGCATCTGTTCCATGCGCCGATTATAGGAAGACGCTCCGATATAATTCGCCGCTCCCTCCGCTTTTATTTCAATTTTCTTACAGCTGCGGTGATGATTTCTCCGGCACCCGAACACGAAATGGCCAATGCGCTGCGCGCGCTGGCTATGGACGCGGTGCAGGCGGCGAATTCGGGCCATCCCGGCATGCCGATGGGCATGGCCGAGATCGCGGTGGCCCTCTGGCACCGCAACCTCTCGCACAACCCCGCCAACCCCGCCTGGCCGAACCGGGACCGCTTCGTCCTCTCCAACGGGCACGGCTCGTTGCTGCTGTACGCGCTGCTGCACCTCACCGGCTACGACCTGCCGATGGCGGAGTTGAAGCGCTTCCGGCAGCTGCACTCGAAGACGCCGGGCCATCCGGAGTTGGGCTGCGCGCCCGGCGTGGAGACCACCACCGGGCCGCTGGGCCAGGGGATTTCCACCGCCGTGGGC
>CAZPNH010000358.1:0-3484 GCA_964587635.1 uncultured Bordetella sp. | reverse complement strand
GGGCCCGGCGTTCGGCGTCTTCCTTGGCGCGCCCGCTCGTTGGCTTCACGCTCGCGCTCGAGGGATTCGCGCTCGCGCTCAGCCGCCGCATCGGTTTTTGCCTTGGCATCGGCGGCCATGCGCAGCGCGGCTTCGCGCGCCGCCTTGACCTTGGCGTCGGATTCCGCGCGCGTCCTGGTGTCGGCCTCGGCCCGCGCCCTGGCTTCCGCATCGGCGCGCGCTTTCGCCTCCGCCTCGGCGCGGTTTTTCGCCTCCGCTTCGGCGCGTGCCTTCGCCTCGGCTTGCGCCTTCGCTTCGGCGGCCGCCTTGGCCCTGGCTTCCGCTTCGGCCCTGACGCGGGCCTCGGCGGCGGCGCGCGCCTTGAGCTTGGCTTCGGCCTCTGCTTTCGCTTCGGCTTCCTGCCTCGCCTTGTAGTCGAAAGCCTGCTGTTCCTTCGCCTTGCGCTCGGCCTCGGCGCGCGAGGCGGCGGCGAGATCGACCGGCGGCGGTTTCGGCGCGGCCGGCCTGGGCGGCAGCTTGATCGCCTGGGTAAAATCCATGTCGTCGTCGCCGCCGCTCGGCGGCGGGGGCGGCGCGGGCCGCACCGGCACCGCCGCGGGCCGGGTAGTCGGCGCAGAGGCCGCCGTCCCCGACGACACTTCCCGGATGTAGCCGTCCCGGTCGAGCTGCTGGATCAGCGCTTCGAATTTCGGCCCGGCCAGCTTTTCGAATTTCTTCTGCACCTCGGCGAGCGAAGTCTTGCCGTCGATCGCGGAAAGCACCGTGCGGTCGGCGCGCGACAGCTGGCTCGTCTTGCCGGAGGCTTCCTGTACGCCCTTGCCGGTCTTGGAGAAGATCGCGGAGAGATTCAAGCTATTGTTGGTTTTGGGCGGCGGGTCTAAGTAGCTTCCTATTATAGCCAGCGGGGCGGCGGGAACGCGATACGCCGGGGCCAGCCCTTAGAATCCCAGTCCCGCCATGTTCCCTGCCCTGCAAAAACGTCAGAAAACGTGATCCATGGATAAGGTCGAATGCGTCGTGATCGGGGCGGGCGTGGTCGGCCTGGCGGTGGCGCGCGCGCTGGCGCTCGCCGGGCGCGAGGTGGTGATCCTCGAGGCCGAGGATGCGATCGGCACGCATACGAGTTCCCGCAATTCCGAGGTCATCCACGCCGGCATCTACTACCCGAAGGGATCGCTCAAGGCGCGCGCCTGCGTCGAAGGGCGCCGGCGGCTCTATGCGTATTGCGAGGAGCACGGGGTACCGTTCAGGCGGTGCGGAAAGCTGATTGTCGCCGCCTCGGACGCGCAAAAGGAAGAGCTTGTTTCGATCAAGGCCAAAGCCCACGCCAACGGCGTCTCCGACGTGGTCGAAATCCCGGCGCCGGAAGCCATGCGCATGGAACCCGCGCTGCATTGCGTCGCCGCGCTGCACTCGCCCTCGACGGGCATCATCGACAGCCATGCGCTGATGCTGGCCTACCTGGGAGACGCCGAGGCCGCCGGGGCGATGCTGGCGTTGAAAAGTCCGCTTGAAAAAGCGATTTTCACCGGCCGGGATTTTGAACTTCAGGCGGGCGGAACAAAAATAAAAGCGGCGATCCTGGTCAACAGCGCCGGGCTGCGCGCGCCCAGCGTCGCGCGACTCATCGACGGCTTCCCGCCGGACCGGGTTCCGCCCGAGTTCTACGCCAAGGGCAATTACTACTCGCTCATCGGCCGGCCGCCTTTCTCGCGGCTGGTCTATCCGGTGCCCGAGCCGGGCGGGCTGGGCGTGCACGTCACGCTTGATCTCGCGGGCCAGGCGCGCTTCGGCCCGGACGTCGAATGGGTGGACCACATCGATTACGAAGTGGATCCGCGCCGCGCCGAGCGCTTCTACGCGGCGATCCGGCGCTACTGGCCCGCGCTCCCGGATGGCGCGCTCGCACCGGGATACGCCGGCATCCGCCCCAAAATCTCCGGGCCGCGGGAGCCCGCGGCGGACTTCGTCCTGCAGGGTCCGGCGCAGCACGGCGTCGCGGGACTGGTGAACCTGTTCGGCATCGAGTCGCCCGGATTGACAGCGTCGCTGGCGTTAGCCGATGATGTCGTCAAGCGGTTCGAGTCTTAAATCCAAAGGAAAATCATGAAACTGAAGCCCCTCTTCATTGCGGTTGCCGCGTTAGCGCTGGCTGGAACAGCCCAGGCGCAGACCAAGTGGGACATGCCGACACCGTATTCCGACGGCGAATTCCACACCATCAACGTGCGCCAGTTCGTCGAGGACGTGAAGAAGGCCACCGGCGGGCAGCTGGAAATCAACGTGCACACCAACGGCTCGCTCATCAAGCACCCGGACATCCTGCGCGCCGTGTCCACGGGACAGGTCGCCATCGGCGAATTCCTGCTCGGCCAGTTCGGCAATGAAGAACCGGTGTTCAACGCCGACAACGTGCCCTTCCTCGCGGTCGGCTTCGACAACGCCTGGAAGCTCTATCAGGCGCAGAAATCCGTGCTGCAGAAAAAGCTCGAGGCCCGCAACATGCTGCTGCTCTATTCGGTCGCCTGGCCGGGCCAGGGGATCTACAGCAAGGACGAGCTGAAGAGCATTGACGACCTCAAGGGCGCCAAAATGCGCACCTACAGCCCGATGACGGCGCGCCTGGTCGAGCTGCTGGGCGCGAGCCCGCTGACCATCCAGGTGCCCGAAGTGCCGCAGGCCTTCGCCACCGGCACCATGACCGCCATGGTCACCTCCTCGGCCACGGGCGCTTCCACCAAGGCCTGGGAATTCGTCAAGAACTACTACACCACCAGCGCCTGGCACCCGAAGAACGTGGTGGTGGTCAACAACCGCGCCTTCCAGAGCCTGAGCGACGCGCAGAAGAAGGCCGTCACCGAAGCCGCCGCCGCGGCCGAGAAGCGCGGCTGGGAACTCGCCCGCGCGCGCGAAACCAACGCCAACAAGCTGCTCGCGGACAACGGCATGACGGTGCGCGCGCCCACGCCCGCGATGATGGCCTCGCTTTCCAAGATCGGCGACGTCATCTCGGGCGAATGGCTCAAGTCCGCCGGGCCCGACGGCGAGGCGATCGTCAAGGCATATAAGGGTAAATGAGGCGGCAAATAACTTGAGGCGGTTCCTCGACCGTCTCTACTCGGCGAGCGGAGCCTTCGCCGCGGTCTGCCTCGCGGGCATCTGCGTGCTGATGCTCGTGTCGGCGATCGGCCGCGAGTTCGGCCTGCTGATCCGCGGCGCCGACGACATCACCTCCTGGCTGTGCGCGGCCTCGGCCTTTTTCGCGCTCGGCCACACCTTCCGGCACGGCGAGCTGGTGCGCGTCGGGCTGCTGATCGACATGCTGGAACCGCGCAGGCGGCGCATCGCGGAGGTCGTCGCGCTGGCCTCCACCGGCCTGTTCGCCGGCTACATGGCCTGGGCGGTGACGAAATTCGTCTACGACAGCTGGCGCTTCAACGAAATCGCCCAGGGCCTCATCAAGCTGCCGATCTGGATCCCGCAG
>CAZPNH010000357.1:0-3489 GCA_964587635.1 uncultured Bordetella sp. | reverse complement strand
ACGCACTTCGGCAACGGTGGCACGCGTCAGCGACTTGAAGCCGCGCTTCGGCAGGCGGCGATGCAGCGGCATCTGGCCGCCTTCGAAGCCGACCTTGTGGTAGCCGCCCGCCCGCGCGCGCTGGCCCTTGTGGCCCAGGCCCGCGGTCTTGCCCCAGCCGGAGCCCATGCCGCGCCCGACCCTGTGGCGCAGCTGCTTGGAGCCCGGCGCCGGTTTCAGTCCATTGAGTCTCATGTCAGCTCTCCAGCCGGACGAGGTAGGCCACGCGGTTGATCATGCCGCGCACCTCGGGGGTGTCGACGAGTTCCACCGTGTGGTGGATGCGTTTCAGGCCGAGGCCGCGCACGGTCGCGACGTGCGACGTCTTGCAGCCCGCCAGCCCCTTCACCAGCTTCACCTTGATTTTCTTGTCGGCCATGGCGTTCCTAGGTAGAAAGGATTTCCTCGACCTTCTTGCCGCGCTTGGCGGCGATCTCGGCCGGCGTATTCATCGCCTGCAGGCCCTGCAGCGTGGCGCGCACCACGTTGTACGGATTGGTCGAGCCGAAGCACTTGGCGAGCACGTTGGTGACGCCCATCACTTCGAATACGGCGCGCATCGGGCCGCCGGCGATGATGCCGGTACCCTCGGACGCCGGCTGCATGAGGACTTTCGCCGAGCCGTGGCGGCCGATGACCGTATGGTGCAGCGTGCCGCTCTTGAGCTTCACCTTGAACATCTTGCGGCGCGCTTCCTCCATCGCCTTCTGCACCGCGACCGGAACCTCGCGCGCCTTGCCCTTGCCCATGCCGATGCTGCCGTCGCCGTCGCCGACCACGGTGAGCGCGGCGAAGCCGAGCACGCGGCCGCCCTTCACCACCTTGGTGACGCGGTTGACCGCGATCATTTTCTCGCGCAGCCCGTCGCCCCGCTCTTCCTGCTGCTGCATCCGCCTCGCCTGCATTTTCGCCATTGCTAATTCCTTAGAATTTGAGGCCGCCGGCCCGCGCAGCTTCGGCGAGCGCCTTCACGCGCCCGTGGTAACGGTAGCCGGCGCGGTCGAAGGCCACGCTCTCGATGCCGGCCGCCTTCGCCTTCTCGGCGATGCGCTGGCCCACCACTTCCGCGGCCTTCTTGGTGCCGCCGCTCTTCAGTTTGGCGCGCAGGTCCTTCTCCACGCTGGACGCGCTGGCGAGCACCTTGTCGCCGCCGGGCGTGGTGATCTGCGCATAGATGTGCACGTTGGTGCGGTGCACGGTCAGCCGCACGGCGCCGATCTCGCGGATCTTGAGCCGGGTCTGGCGCGAGCGGCGCAGGCGGGAGGCGTTCTTGTCGATCATCTCGATGTGTCCCAGGTTGCCTTACTTCTTCTTCGTCTCTTTGAGCACGATGGCCTCGCCCGTGTAGCGCACGCCCTTGCCCTTGTAGGGCTCGGGGGGCTTCACGTCGCGGATCTCGGCGGCGATCATGCCGACCAGCTGCTTGTCGATGCCGCTGACCACGATCTCGGTCTGCGTTGGCGTCGCCACCTTGATGCCCTTGGGCATCTGCTGCACCACCGGGTGCGAGAAGCCGAGCGACAGGTTGAGCTTGTCGCCCGCGGCCTGCGCCCGGTAACCGACGCCGACCAGCGCCAGCTTCTTTTCCCAGCCCTTGGTGACGCCGGTCACCATGTTGGCGACCAGCATGCGCATGGTGCCGGACATGGCGTTGGCATGGTTCGAATTGCCCAACGCCTTGCACTTGAGCGTATCGCCGTCCTTCTCGACGCCGACGTTCGGGTCCATCGGGCGCGCGATGGTGCCGAGCGGGCCCTTCACCGAGATTTCCGCGGGGGAGATCTTCACCTCGACGCCCTTGGGCAGCGGGATGGGGTTCCTTGCTATGCGCGACATGGCAGGCTCCTCAGGCGACGATGCAGATAACTTCGCCACCGACGCCGGTGGCCCGCGCCTTGCGGTCGGTCATCACGCCGCGCGACGTGGAGACGATCGCCACGCCCAGGCCGTTCATGACCTCGGGCAGGCTGTCGCGGTCCTTGTAGACGCGCAGGCCCGGCTTGGAGATGCGCTCGAGGCGCTCGATCACCGGCCGGCCGGCGTAGTACTTCAGGCCGATGCGCAGGAGCTTCTTCATGCCGTCTTCGCGGATCGCGAAGTCCTCGACATAGCCCTCCTCCTTGAGCACCTGGGCGATGGAAATCTTCAGTTTCGAGCAGGGCATGCTCACGTCCACATGCCCCACCATCTGGGCATTGCGGATGCGGGTCAGCATATCGGCGATCGGATCGGTCATGCTCATCAGGGACTCCTTACCAGCTCGCCTTGATCACGCCAGGCACCTCGCCGCGCATCGCCAGCTCGCGCAGTTTGATGCGCCCGAGGCCGAACTTGCGGTACACGCCGCGCGGGCGCCCGGTGAGCGCGCAGCGGTTGCGCAGGCGCACCGGCGAGGCATCGCGCGGCAGCTTCTGCAGCTTGGCGCGGGCCGCGTCGCGGTCCTCGTCGGCCGCCTTCTGGTCGTGGATCACCTCGAGCAGCGCGGCGCGCTTCAACTTGAACTTGGCGACCGTGTTGCGGCGTTTCTTTTCGCGGAGCTTCACTGAGAGCTTGGCCATGGTTGTCAGCCTTTCTGTTCTTGCTTGTGCGGTTCCTGCGGCTTGTTCGGATCCTGCTTGACCTGGTCCAGCTTGAACGGGAAGCGGAACGCGGTGAGCAGCGCGCGCGCCTCGTCGTCGGTGCGGGCCGAAGTGTTGATGGCGATGTCCATGCCGCGCAGGGCGTCGATCTTGTCGTACTCGATCTCGGGGAAAATGATCTGTTCCTTGACGCCCAGGCTGTAGCTGCCGCGGCCGTCGAAGGCGCGGTTGGACACGCCGCGGAAGTCGCGGATGCGCGGGATCGCGATGTTCACCAGGCGGTCGAGGAATTCGTACATGCGCGCGCCGCGCAGCGTCACCATGCAGCCGACCGGGTAGCCGGCGCGCACCTTGAAGTTGGCGATCGACTTGCGCGTCTTGGTCACCACCGGCTTCTGGCCGGCGATGCGGGTCATGTCGGCGACCGCGTGGTCGAGCACCTTCTTGTCGTTCACGGTTTCGCCGACGCCCATGTTGAGCGTGATCTTCTTGATGCGCGGCACCTGCATCACGGTCTTGTAGCCGAACTTCTTCATCAGGTCCGGCACAATCTTGTCGCGGTACTGGACCGCCAGCCGGGCCGGCGGCGCCGGCTGCTGCGGACCCTCCGCCTTCGGGGGCGCGGAAGCCGCCTCTTTCCTGGGCGCCTCCTTCTTCGGCGCCTTCGGCTGCTGGGCTTCCTGCTTGGGCTTCGCTTCTTTGTCTTTGTCCTTGGCCATGGCGTTTCCTTACGCGTCCACCTGTTCGCCGTTCGACTTGAACACGCGAACCTTGCGGCCGTCGCCCAAAACCTTGAAGCCGACGCGGTCAGCCTTCTGCGTCGCCGGGTTGTAGAGCGCGAGATTGGAGACGTGGATCGGCATGTCCTTGT
>CAZPNH010000356.1:0-3491 GCA_964587635.1 uncultured Bordetella sp. | reverse complement strand
GGCCGCTCAGGCGCCGGCCCACGAGCGCGGCGGCGATCACGGCGAAGGCGAGTACGGCCAGCCCCGCGCCCAGCGACAGCCTCAGGCGGTGCATCTCCAGGCCCTGTTCGCCACGATCCGCGTTTATATAGACGCCAAGATTCCAGGGCGTCGTGCCCGTCCCCGGAATTTGCCGATAAACGTAGATGTAGCGGTCGTCGCCGACCTTGATGTCGGCCGCGTGCGAACGGGTGAGGGCGCGCATGCTGATCGGCGTGGCGGCGCCGCGTGCCTGCAGGCGGGCAAGCACCGGGTCGCCGACTTCAAGCACGCTCGGCAGCGGGTTGTCGCGCGCCACCCCGCCCTGGGTCGCGGCCAACAAAGGGTGGGCGAGCACAAAATCATCGCCGTAGAGAATGAACGAGGTGAGCGCATGTTCGGTGCCGAATGCCGCTACTTCTCTCGACAACCTGGCGACCGGCACTGACTGCCCGAGCATGCCGAGGAAGCGTCCGTCCCGCCATAGCGGAGTCTGATAGATGAGCGCCGCGGCCTGCCGCGTTTGCGCCCAGAGCGGCGGCCGCCAGCTTGAGTCCTGCAGCGTTTTTCCCCGTTCGAGCCAATCCATGATGTTGCGCCGCCCGGACCAATCCTCGCTGAGGGTTTCGGGGTCATCGCGCGTCCAGCGCCGGGCCTGGCCAGCGGGATCGATCAGCACCAGCGCACCGCCTGTGTGCATGGCGCCGACCAGGCCAGTCATGAATGCATCGAGCTCGGTGCGGCGCCGGAGATCGAGCCGGCCCCTGGAGAAGGCGCTCGCGACCCAGGCGGATTGCGCGCGCACGGGTTCGAGTTCGGCGTCGATGCGGCGCTCGAGCGAATCCAGCAGATCTTCGGTGTTCTGCGCGAGCATCACCTGCGTCGCGTGCAGATCGCTGGCGCCGCTCAAATACAGCGTTATGCCGGTCGAGGCCGCGACGAAGGTACCCAGGCCGAACACCGCGATGGTCGCGAACCGGATCCGCCTCAGAGCCATGCCGGGTTATCGCTCGCTCAGAATGTTGCCGTCCGCCGCGGCAATTACGGCGGCGGGCCGTCCGTGCCGAACAGCAGCCGGGTTTCCTGATTGCGCGGCGACGCCCGGCTGGCGCTGATTTCCAGCACGGCGGCCTGCGGCGTATCGCGCTCCGCGCGGGCGCGCTGCGCGCGCAGCGACGCGATGCGCCGGTCCAGTTTGTCCACCGCGCCCGTCATGCCCCTCGAAGCGAGGATGTTGCGCATATCCACCAGTTCCGCGATTTTGCCGGCCATGGGATCGGCCGGTTCCACGGCGGGAGGCGCGCTCGCGGCGGGCAGCGAGCGTATCGGCGGCCCCCATTGCGCCTTCGGCTGATTCGCGGCCGCGACGAACTCCTGCGGCGAGGCGACCAGGCGCGCGATGCCGAGGCGCTGGAACTTGAAAGCCCACTCGAGCGCGCCGTCGCCGCGGTCGTTCTTCACGCTGCGGTCGGCGCCGCGCGCGAGCAGCAGCCGCACCAGGTTCTCGTGTCCTTCGTAGACCGCCATCATGAGCGGGCTCGAGCCGTTGGTGCTGCGCGCGTTGATGTCGGCGCCGCGGTCGAGCAGCAGCGTGGCGACCTCGCGCTGCCCGGCGAAGACCGCGTAGTGCAGCGCTCCCCAGTGCAGGGGTTCGCTCTCGATGCGCGCGCCTTTCGCCAGCAGCCACTTGACGGCCGCCGTCTGGCCGCGCCACGCGGCATGCATGAGCGCCCGCTCGCCCAGCGCGTTGGTCTTGTTGACGTCCGCGCCGCGCGAGACCAGCAGCTCCATCATCGGGATGTTGCCATACCAGGCGGCAATCATGAGGCCGGTGCCGATGCGGTCGGCCATGAAGTCGGGATCCAGCCGCGCGTCCAGCCATTCGCGCACCTGCGGGAGGTTGCCCGCTTCCACCTGGACGCCGTAGGCGACGGGGTCCGGCGCCGCCCGCAGCGCGCCGGCGTACAGCGCCAGCGCCAGCGCGCCCAGGGCAAGCATCCTGCTGATAGAGTGTCGCGACACCGTTCGTTCCTTCAGCCGTCCATGATGATGAACAACGCCCGCCCCTTCCTCATTCCGGCCCTCGTGCTCTCGCTCGCCCTGCACGCGGCGGCGATCTCCCTGGGCATGCGCGCCGACAAGCCGAAGGAGAGGGCGCAGCGGCCGGAACTCACGGTCACGATGCGCTTGCCCGATCCGCCTGTGCCGCCGCGCCTGATGCTGCCGCAGGAGCCGCAACGGAATGCTAACGCAGCCGCCATTCTCAGCGCGGCGCGGCCCCGCGGCGAGGCGGCTGCACGGGTGACCGTCGCGCCCGTGGCGCCGCAGGCGGATTCGCCGCGGCATCTCTCCGGCGAAGCCGCGGCGAAAGCGGCGGAGCAGCTGCGGCGCGAGCTGCCGTATCCGCCCGAGGCGATCGAGCGCGGCCTGGAGGGGGAAGCGCTGGTGCTGCTGTTTCTCGACCAGTCCGGCAACGTCGCGGCCGCCAGGCTGGAGGCCAGCAGCGGGCACGCGCTGCTGGACGATGCGGCGGTGCGCGCGGCGCGCATGCTGCGCGCGCTGCCCGACAGCGCGCCGCGCGAGGCCCTGCTGCCCGTGCGCTTCCGCCTGCGCTGAATCAGCCGCAGCGCCGCGCCCAGTAGGCGAAGGTGCCGCGCACGATGGAAGCCTGCAGCAGGAATGCGCGGGCTTCTTCGGCGAGTTCAGGCTTCACTTCCCTGAAGCCGCCCGCGGCCATGGCGCGGATCTGCATGCGCGCGGCACGCTCGAAGAACACGGCGAGGTAGGTCGCTTCCTCGATGCTCGTGCCAGCGGTGAGCAGGCCGTGGTTGGCGAGCAGGATGGTTTTCCCGGAACCGAGCGCGCCGGAAATAATGCGCCCCTCGTCGTCGGCGACCGGGACGCCCGGCCACTCGGGCAGGTGCGCGGTGCCGTGCAACATGGCGCTGTCCATGTGTATTGTTTTTAGAGAAGAAGAAGTACAAGAAAGGGCGGAAGCATACGGCGCATGGGTATGCACGATCGCCTTCACGTCGGGGCGGTTGCGGTAGATCCAGACATGGAAGCGCACGCCGGGGTTGGCGCGGCCGCCCGCGCCTGTTCCGAGCACGGGTTTGAGGTCTTCGTCCACCAGCACCATGCGCTCGCCCGTGGCTTCTTCGAAGCCGAGGCCGAATTTGAGCGTCCACCAGGTGTTTGGTTTTTCCCCCAGCGCCGTGACTTGCCCGGCCAGCCCCGATTCATGGCCCTCATGGGCGAGGATCCGGCAGCAGGCCGCCAGCGCCTCGCGGGGAGGCAGGTCGAGGACGCCGAGGTCCTCGTCCATCTCGCGGCTGACGCGTTCGAGAAAATGCGCTTTGTCGGGCTGGTTCATGGCAGCATTCTATCCCCGCATGGACACCGGCCCCCAAGAAGCCAGATCCTCGCGCGCCGCGCTCACGCTCGCGGCGCTCGGCGTGGTCTACGGCGACATC
>CAZPNH010000355.1:0-3498 GCA_964587635.1 uncultured Bordetella sp. | reverse complement strand
GCCGATGATGTTGGCGTTGAGGATGCCCTCCCACGGCCCCTCGACCGAATAGCCGCCCAGGTGCACGATCGCGTCCACGCCCCTGGTGATGCGCAAGGCATCGGACATTTTCGATATGTCCGCCCGGGCGAACTTCTGCCCTTTGAATTTTTCCTTCAGGTCCCTCAGATCGGAGGCGCGTATCTGATATTTCCCCGCCAATTCCCGTCTCAGGTGGGTACCCACGTCGCCGGCCGCGCCGGTAATCAGGACCGTTTTCATGCAAGAAATTCCTCCACGATGCGGTTGAAGTCGGCGGCGCGCTCGAAATACATGGAATGTCCGGCCTTCGGCATGCGCACCGCGCGGCCCTTGGGCGCAAGCGCGGCGAACCCGGGGCCCGCCGCCGACGGGAACAGGCAGTCCTCATCGCCGGTGAGGAACAGCACCGGCACCTGGAACGCCGCGAGCAGTGCCGGCGCGCGGTTGCGCATCTGCAGGATCCGCGGCCGCACGGCGGCGCGGAACTCCGCCGCGGTCAGCTGCGACAGTTGCCGGTAGAGCAGCGCGAGCGCCGGCTGCTCGCGCGCAAAGCGTTCGCCGCCCGCGGTGAGGATGCCGCGCGCCTCGAGGTCCGCCACGACCCCGGGAGAATCGCGCAGCCATTGCTGGATCAGCGGCGCCTCGGGGCCTTTCAGCTGCCGGAAATCGAGCGTGCCCGAGGTGGAAGCCATCACCAGCGCTTTCACGCTGGCCGGGGCGCGCAGCGCATATTCGATGCAGGTCCAGCCGCCCATGGATTGCGCCACCAGGCGCACGTCCTTGAGCTTCAGTTCCCCGATCAGCGCCGCCAGGTCGTCCGCATAGGCATCGGGCGCGGTAGCGCCGGGGACGGTGCTCGAAGGCGTGAAGCCGCGATGGGCGAAGGTCACGCAGGTATAGCGTGGCGCGAAATGCGCCACCTGCTGCCACCACGACAGGTGGTTGCCGCCCAGGCCGTGCGCAAAGACGAGCGGCGGACCGCTGCCGGCGACTTCATAGTAGATGCTGCAATCCGGACGCTTCAGATGGCCGGTTTTCATGTCTTGAGCAGCCCCTTCCGTTTCCAGTGTTCCGCGTTCACCGCGCCCTTGGGCGCGCGGCCCTGCAGAATCTCCGCGGCCTGCGCCACGGTCTCCATGGATTGGTGCTCGATCGCCGGCAGCGTCAGGCCCGCCGCGTGCGGCGTGGCGATGACGTCGGCGCGCGCGGCCAGCGCCGGCGTCGGCATCTGGTCCGGCGCCCGCCCGACATCCAGCGCGCAGCCGCCGAGGCGTCCCGCATCCAGCGCCCGGACGAGCGCCGCTTCGTCCACGAGATTGCCGCGCGAGGCGTTGATGAAGCAGGCGCCCGCCTTCATGGCCCTGAATTGCCGTTCGCCGATCAGGTTTTCCGTCTCGGCCGTGGCGACGGCGAGCGGCACGACGTAATCGGATTCGGCAATGAGTTTTTCCAGGGAAACGGTTTTCACATCGGCAACATGAGGGTCGCATATCAGTACCCGCATGCCGAACGCCTCTCCCAGCCGGACGACTTCCCGCCCGATCGCGCCATAGCCGATGACGCCGAGCGTGCTGCCCTTGAGCTCGCGGCCCAGGGCCGCCTGCGGCGTATTCCCGGAATGATAGACAGTGGAAGAAGAACTGATGCCTCGCGACAGGTCGATCATCATTCCGAACACCAGTTCGCTCACCGAGGTGACGAACCCCGCGCTCGCCTGCGTCACCAGGACGCCCGCCTTGCTCGCCGCCGCGACATCCACGTTGCGAATGTCGATGGCGCAGCGCAGGAACGCCGCCAGCTTCGGCAGCCGCTCGAACAGCGCCGCCGGGCCGGGCGATTGGCGGAAAGAGACGATCAGCTCGCAGTCCGCGGCGGCACGCACGAGTGATTCGCCTTCCAATGGCTTGTCATTCAAATTGAGAATCACATCGCCGAGCGCCCGCAAGCCGGCAAGTGCGCGCTGCCCGTAGTAGTTGGCGAGCGCGTCGGGCGAGTGCGTGAGAAGTATTCTGGACATGCGAAGGTCGCCGAGTATAAATTACCCATTCGGTTAATTCTGGGAGGAAACCGCCATGCTGCATCGCATCGTCCTGTGGCTCTTCGTCGCCTTCGCGTTGCCTGCCGGCGCGCAGCAGAAGCAGGTCTGGAAAGCCTCCGACGTGCAGCCGCTGGGCTATCCCACCGTGGAAGCGATCATGCGCATGGGCAAGAAGCTCGAGGCGCAGACCAACGGCCGCATCTCGATCCAGATGTATCCGCAGATGCAGCTGGGCGGCGAGAAGGAGATGATCGAGCAGGCGCAGGTCGGCGCGCTGCAGATCGCGCGCATCTCGGTGGGCGCGCTCGGGCCGGTGATCGACGAGCTGAACGTGTTCAACATGCCGTTCATCTTCCGCGACGAGACGCACATGCGGAAGGTCATCGACGGGCCGATCGGCAGCGAGCTGCTGGAGAAGATCAGCGCCAACCCGAACACGCGCCTGGTCGCGCTGGGCTGGATGGACGCGGGCACGCGCAACGTCTACTCGAACAAGCCGGTGAGTAAGCCCGCGGATCTCAAGGGCATGAAGGTCCGCATGATGGGCAATCCGATCTTCGTCGAGACCATGAACGCGATGGGCGGCAACGGCGTCGCCATGGGCTTCAACGAGCTCTATTCGGCGATGCAGACCGGCGTCGTGGACGGCGCGGAAAACAACGAGCCGACCGTGCTCGCGCAGAACCACTACCAGGTCGCCAAGGTGTACAGCCTGACCGGCCACCTCATCATTCCGGAGATGTTCGTGTTCTCCCGGCGCACCTGGGACACGCTGTCGAAGGAGGATCAGGGGCTGCTGCGCAAACTCTCGCGCGAGACGCAGTTCGAGGAGCGCGCGCTGTGGGACGAGAAGACCGCCAGGGCGACCGAGGAGCTGAAGGCGAAGGGCGTGCAGTTCGTGGTAGCGGACAAGATGGCCTTCTACAAGGCCACGCAACCGGTGCGCGACAAGTACGGCGCCAAATACAGCGCGCTGCTCAAGCGCATCGAAGAGACGAAGTAAAAAGCGCTTCGTAACTTGAACGCGCTCTACCGGCAGGCGATGGAGTGGCTGTACATCGCCTGCATCGGCCTGGCCGGCGCGGTGATGCTGGTGATGACGACCATCATTCCCTACGGCGTGTTCATGCGCTACGTCATGAATTCGCCCGCCAGCTGGCCCGAGCCGGCCGGCATCCTGATGATGGTACTGTTCTCCTTCATTGGCGGCGCGGCGGCCTACCGCGCGCGGGCGCATATTGCCGTGTCCACGCTGCTCAACATGCTGGACGGCGCCAACCGCGCCCGCATGGAGCGCACCGCGGATGTCGGCATGGGAATCATCGCGCTGTTCATGATCAAGTGGGGCGTGCTGCTCTGCCAGGCGGTCTGGCAGAACACCATCGCCGAGTTCCCCGGGCTGTCGGTGGGCGTGACCTACCTGCCGATTCCGGCCTCGG
>CAZPNH010000354.1:0-3499 GCA_964587635.1 uncultured Bordetella sp. | reverse complement strand
CTCGGCCTTCGATCCGCTCATGACGCTGTACCTCACCGACGACACGCCGCCCGAGGAGATCGCGCGCGCCAAGCTGTCCGGGCGCGTGCACGGCGTCAAGTTCTACCCGGCCGGCGCCACCACGCACTCGGACGCGGGCGTGACGCGCATATCGCGCTGCTTCGCCGCGCTGGAAAAAATGGAGCAGCTCGGGCTGCCGCTGCTGATCCACGGCGAGGTGACCGATCCGATGGTGGACGTGTTCGACCGCGAGAAAGCCTTCGTCGACGAGGTGCTCGGGCCGATCGTCGAGCGCTTCAGCAGCCTGAAAGTGGTGCTCGAGCACATCACCACGCGCGACGCCGTGCAGTACGTCGAGGTCACGGGCGCCCATGTGGCGGCGACGATCACGCCGCACCACCTGCTGCTCAACCGCAACGCGCTGTTCCTCGGGGGCATCCGGCCGCACCACTACTGCCTGCCGGTGCTCAAGCGCGAGGAGCATCGCGAGGCGCTGGTCGAAGCCGCGATTTCGGGCAACCCGAAGTTTTTCCTGGGCACCGACAGCGCGCCGCATTCGCGCGAGACGAAGGAAGCCGCCTGCGGCTGCGCCGGCGTCTACAACGCGCACGCCGCGATCGAGCTCTACGCGGCGGCCTTCGAGGAAGCCGGCGCGCTGGACAGGCTGGAGAACTTCGCCAGCCGCTTCGGCGCCGAGTTCTACGGCCTGCCGCTCAACAAGGACAGCATCACGCTTGTGCGCGAGGAGTGGACCGTGCCGCAGACGCTGCCCTACGGCAAGGAGAAGCTGGTGCCGCTGCGCGCGGGCGAGACGGTCCCCTGGAAGCTGGCCTGAATCATCCGATTTTCGATTCGATCAGGTTTTCCCTCGAGAAATTGCAGGGCTTTTCTCTTGAAGACCTGAACCGGCGGGCGGAAGAATCGAAGATCGCGACGGAAAGCGGCAAACCTGTCCGCTTCGTTCCGCCTTCCGCTTCCGATCCCTATTACGAAGTCCACGTCTACGAGACCGGTCATGTCCAGACCCGTCCCGGCAACAGGCACGACCTGTTCAACGCGCTCGCCTGGCTCTCGTTCCCGCAGACCAAGGCGCGCATCAACGCCATGCATGCGGCGGAGATTCCGCGCGAGAACGGCAAGCGCGGACGGCTGCGCGACATGCTGACGATATTCGACGAAGGCGGCGCCATCGTGGTCTGCAGCGAAGCGGTCGCACGGCTTGTGCGCGACGCGAAGTGGCGCGAGCTGTTCGTCGAGCGCCACCGCGACTTCCGCATCGTCGTGGTCGGACATGCGGTGCTGGAGCAGGCGCTGGCGCCGCATCCCGGCATCACCTGCAAAGTGATATTTGCCGAGCCGGGAACCGATCTCGACGCGCGCGCCGCGGACTGGCTCGCCAGGGAGGGCCGCACGCCGCGCGACCTGCCGCCGCTGCCGGTCTTCGGTTACCCGGGGTGGTGCGAAGGCAGCGGCCAGTCCGACTTTTACTCGGACGAACGGTACTTTCGCCCGCTGCGGCGAGGTAATATGCGCCCGGGAGTCGGCCAGGCAGTCGCTGTACCGCAAGGTGCAGAGGAAAGTCCGGGCTCCATAGAGCGGGATGCGGGCTAACGACCCGGCGTGGCGACGCGACGAACAGGGCCACAGAGACGAGTCCCGACCGCAAGGCCGGGGGTGAAACGCGGCAACCTCCATCCGGAGCAACACCAAATAGGCAAGCAGGGTGCCGGGGGCAACCTCGGCGCTGGAGGCCGGCTCGGTCGGGCTTGCGGGTAGGTGGCTATAGGGTTCGGGGGCGCAAGCCCCTGAGTCCGGCGATCCTTTGAGCAATCAAGGGACAAGAGGAATGGCTGTCGGGGGGGGCCCTCTTCGGAGGGTCTCCCGTCACAGAACCCGGCTTACCGGCCGGCTCCCACTTTTCGGTGTCAGATTGTGTGCGACAACGGGATAAATCCACTTGCCCTGGCGCCGGGCAGGCGGGGATAATCCTTCAGCTAAGCACCCCCCATGCATGCCCGCCTCAACCAGAACGACGTCGCGAACCTGGTCAACGTTGAAGACGCTGACCAGGTGCGGGATGCCGTCATCGCCCTCTTCGCCGCCCGCTACCCGGGCGCCGAACTGGAGCCCCTCGCCCGCGCTTTCAACGACGTGAAGGCGCTGTTCGCGGGCAACTACCCCGGCTACCTCGCCTGCGACACGCTGTACCACGATGCCCGCCATACGCTGGACATGACGCTGGCGATGGCGCGGCTGGTGGAAGGCCATGACCGGGCGCTCCCCGGCAGCGAACGGCTGGGCGCGCGCCGCGCAGTGCTGGGCGTGGTGCTCGCCCTGCTGCACGACTCGGGCTACATGCGCCGCGTCTCGGAAGCCGAAGTCGAGAACGGCGCCGTATTCACCAAGGTGCATGTCAGCCGCAGCGCCGATTTCCTCTCCCGCTACCTGCCCACCATCGGCTTCGCCGCCGAGGCGGAAACCGCGGCCCGTCTGGTGCATTTCACCGGCTACGAAATGGACGTGGACGACATCAAGGTCGCGGAGCCCAAGGACCGGCTGCTCGGCTACATGGTCGGCACCGCCGACCTGATCGGCCAGATGTCGGACCGCATGTACCTCGAGAAATGCCGCGAGTTCCTCTACCAGGAGTTCGTGCTGGGCTCGATCGCGCGCGAGAAGCTGCCGGACGGCCGCGAAATCGTGCGCTACTCCTCGCCCGAGGACCTGATCTACAAGACGCCCGGCTTCTACGAGTACGTCGCGCGCGACCGCATCAACCGCAAGCTGGGCGCGGCCGACCGCTGGGCCGAATCGCATTTCGACGGCCCGAACCTCTACCAGGTGGAAATCGACAGCAACATGAGCTACCTGCGCGAAGCCATCGAAAACGCGGATCTCAACCGCCTGCGCAGGACCTGCTACTCGCTGTCCAACCGGCACGTCAAAGCCGCCTGAGTTTTGTGGGGTTTGTCACACCCCGCTGAATTTTCTGCCCTTGTTGCCATTTCCCCGCTTGCCAGCGGGGCTGCCCGCATGGCAAAAGCGGGGCATGACACTTTCTGACAAGGCATCGAACGGGGCCAGGACCGTCCAGGCCCCGGCGCTCGCACGGCTGCTGTCGGACAGTGCGCTGAGCAGGGCTGCGCTGGCCGCCTGCGGCTTCCCGGTGGCGCTGGCGGATGCCACCGCCAAGGGGCGCCCGTTTACCTACGTGAATCCGGCTTTCGAGTCGTTCTTCGGCTACCGCGCCGACGAAGTGCTCGGGCGCCCGGCGATCACGCTGCTGTTTCCGGAAGACGAGACCGCATCGGGCATGTTCAACGAGGCGCCCGCGCGCGTGCACATGCGCGCCCGGCGCAAGGACGGCTCGGCGGCGGAGGTCGAGCTTTCGATCGGCATGGTGCATGGCGTCGACGGACGCCTGACCCACTGGGTGCTCGCCTTCGCCGACCGCGGCGAGATCGAACGCATGCGCGAGGAGCTGCGCGTGCTGAGAGCT
>CAZPNH010000353.1:0-3504 GCA_964587635.1 uncultured Bordetella sp. | reverse complement strand
CGCCGCCAAGCTCGGGGTCAAGACCGAGGACCTGCTCATCTCGCAGCCGGATACCGGCGAGCAGGCGCTCGAAATCGCCGACATGCTGGTGCGCTCCGGCGCGGTGGACGTGATCGTGGTGGATTCGGTCGCCGCGCTCACCCCCAAGGCCGAGATCGAGGGCGAAATGGGCGACCCGCAGATGGGCCTGCAGGCGCGCCTCATGAGCCAGGCGCTGCGCAAGCTCACCGGCAACATCAAGCGCACCAACACGTTGGTCATCTTCATCAACCAGATCCGCATGAAGATCGGCGTCATGTTCGGCAACCCCGAGACCACCACCGGCGGCAACGCGCTCAAGTTCTACGCCTCGGTGCGCATGGACATCCGCCGCATCGGCGCCATCAAGAAGGGCGAGGAAGTGGTCGGTTCGGAGACGCGCGTCAAGGTGGTGAAGAACAAGGTCGCGCCGCCCTTCCGCAACGCCGAATTCGACATCCTGTACGGCGAGGGCATCTCGCGCCACGGCGAGCTGCTGGAACTGGGCGTGCTCCACGGCGTGGTCGAGAAATCGGGCGCCTGGTACATCTACAACGGCGACCGGCTCGGCCAGGGCAAGGACAACTGCCGCGATTTCCTCAAGGAGAACCCGGCGCTGGCAGCCGAGATCGAGCAGAAGATCCGCGAGAAGGCGGGCGTGCTCAAGCCGGTGGCGGCGGCGGAAGCGGCCGCCGAGGACGACAACAAGGTCGAGAAGCTGCCGACGCGCAAGCGTGGGTGAACAAAGAAGCTGATACCCCGGCAGAGCTCCGCGCGCGGGCGTTACGGCTGCTCGCGCGGCGGGAGCACTCCCGGGCGGAACTTAGCCGCAAGCTCGCGCCGCGCGCGGAATCGCCCGAGGCACTGCAGGCGCTGCTCGATTCGCTGGAGCAGAAAAAGCAGCTGTCGGACGAGCGCTTCGCCGCGGAGCGCGCGCACGTGCTGTCGCGCAAGTTCGGCGCGGTGCGCATCCGGCAGGACCTGAAGGCTAAAGGCATCGATCCCGAACTCGTCAGCCGCGTCTCGGCGGAAGGCGAACTGGACCTTGCGCGCGCCATCCTCGAGCGCAAATACCGCGAACCTGCGGAAACACGCGGGGAACGCGCGAAGCGCATGCGCTTCCTCCAGTCGCGCGGCTTCTCCTCAGAAATAATTTTCAAGCTGCTGTCGGCGCGCGGCGAGGACTGATCGTTCATCCCTGAACCGCATGTGCGGTGGAGGGGAGGTGATTCGAATGAATCAGACTGAAGCATTGAGCGTCATCCGCTCGCTCGCCAACGGCGTCGATCCGGAAACCGGCGAAGTGTTCCCGGCCGACAGCCTGTACCAGCGCGCGCAGACCGTGCGCGCCCTGTATGCGGCGGCCGAGGCGTTGGAGAAGGCCGAGCGCTTCGAGCGGCGCAAGCAGCAGCTGCCGCCGAAGACCGGCGAGCCCTGGACCGAGGACGAGGACCGCAAGCTGCTGTCCGGCTTCGACGCCGGGCGCGGCCTGCCGGATCTCGCGTCCGCGCACCAGCGCACGCAGACCGGGGTCCGCGCGCGGCTCGTGAAGTACGGCCGGCTGGCCGCGTAGCGGGCCGGGGATTGCGCGGCGTCCGGACGCCGCGCAGTTCTCCTGCATGCTTCCTTTAAAATAGGCGGACATGACATCCGCCGAAATCCGCGCCAGCTTCCTCGACTATTTCAAGTCCAAGGGCCACAGCATCGTCGCCTCCAGTTCGCTGGTGCCGGCGAACGACCCGACGCTGCTGTTTGTCAATTCGGGCATGGTCCAGTTCAAGGACACTTTCCTCGGCAAGGAGAAGCGCGCCTACCTGCGCGCCACGACTTCCCAGCGCTGCGTGCGCGCCGGCGGCAAGCACAACGACCTGGAGAACGTCGGCTATACCGCGCGCCACCACACCTTCTTCGAGATGCTGGGCAATTTCAGCTTCGGCGACTATTTCAAGAAGGACGCGATCCAGTTCGCCTGGGAGCTGCTCACCAAGGTCTACAAGCTGCCGCCGGAGAAGCTCTGGACCACGGTCTACGAGACTGACGACGAGGCCTACGACCTGTGGACCAAGGTCATCGGCGTGCCGAAGGAGCGCTGCGTGCGCATCGGCGACAAGCCGGGCGGCGCAAAATTCCAGTCGGACAACTTCTGGCAGATGGCCGACACCGGCCCCTGCGGGCCCTGCAGCGAGATCTTCTACGACCACGGGCCGGAGGTCGCGGGCGGCCCGCCCGGATCGGCGGACGCGGACGGCGACCGCTACATCGAAATCTGGAACCTCGTCTTCATGCAGTACAACCGGGACGACAAAGGTGTCATGACGCCTTTGCCCAAGCCCTGCGTGGACACGGGCATGGGCCTGGAGCGCGTCGCGGCGGTACTGCAGCACGTGCACTCCAACTATGAGATCGATCTCTTCCAGGACCTGATCAAGGCCGCGGCGCGCGAGACAAAACAGAAGGCGCTCAAGGATCCGTCGCTGAACGTGATCGCCGACCACATCCGCGCCTGCTCCTTCCTCATCGTCGACGGCGTGATCCCGGGCAACGAGGGCCGCTGCTACGTGCTGCGCCGGATCATCCGTCGCGCCATCCGCCACGGCTACAAGCTCGGCCAGAAGCAGCCGTTCTTTTTCAGGCTGGTCGCCGATCTGGACAAGGCGATGGGCGACGCCTACCCGGAGCTCAGAAGCGCGGCGAAGCGGGTCGCCGAGGTGCTGAAGCAGGAAGAGGAGCGTTTCGCGGAGACGCTGGAACACGGCATGGGCGTGCTCGAGGGCGCGCTCGCCTCGGGCGAGAAGCTGCTCGACGGCGACACCATCTTCAAGCTCTACGACACCTTCGGCTTCCCGGTGGACCTGACCGCCGATATCTGCCGCGAGCGCGGCGTGAGCCTGGACCTGGCCGGTTTCGAGGCGGCGATGGGGCAGCAGCGCGAGCGCGCGCGCGCCGCGAGCAAATTCACCTCCGCGGCCGGCCTCGACTATTCGGGCCGCAAGACCGAATTCCGCGGCTACGACACGCTGAGCGTTGCCGGCACGGTCGTCGCTCTGTACCGGGAAGGATCGGCGGTCGACGCGCTCAAGGCCGGAGACCTCGGCGTGGTGGTGCTCGACCAGACGCCCTTCTACGCCGAGTCGGGCGGGCAGGTGGGGGACCAGGGCGAGCTCGTCGCTTCCGGCGGCACCTTCGCGGTCGCGGACACGCAGAAAATCCAGCCCGACGTGTTCGGACACCATGGCACGCTGAAGACCGGCGCCCTGAAGACGGGCGACAAGGTCGAGGCGCATGTCGACGTGGAACGGCGCAAGCGCACCATGCGCAACCATTCGGTCACCCACCTCATGCACAAGGCGCTGCGCGAGGTGCTGGGTGCGCACGTGCAGCAGAAGGGCTCGCTCGTCGACGCCGACAAGACGCGCTTCGATTTCGCCCATGACAAGCCGATGAGCGACGAGGAAATCCGCCGGGTGGAATCCCTGGTGAATGCCG
>CAZPNH010000352.1:0-3528 GCA_964587635.1 uncultured Bordetella sp. | reverse complement strand
GGCCGAAAGGTTGGCGATCACCGTCGCCCCGGCGAGTGCGGCGTAGGAGGAGGGCGGCACCGGCACCCACAGGTCTTCGCAGATCTCCGCGAACAGCCTGAGTTTCTGATTCTCTTTCAGCCTGAATATCAGAGGCCCGAAGGCCACGGACTGGCCCGCAAAAAAAACGTCCTTCACCGCGTCTGCGCCGGGAGTGAACTGCCGCAGTTCGTAGAACTCGCGGTAGTTCGGCAGGTAGGTCTTGGGCACCAGGCCGAGCAGCTTCCCCTGGCAGATGAACGCGGCGCAGTTGTAGAGCAGTCCATCCACCGTCACCGGCAGGCCGACGAACGCGGCAAGCGGCAGGCTTTTACTCTGCGACAGCAGCCAAGCGAGCGCTTCCTCGGAGGCGCGCAGGAGTGCCTGCTGGTGGAACAGGTCCTCGCAGCTGTAGGCGGACAGGCCGAGTTCGGGGAATACGGCGACGACCGCCTTCTGCTTCGCCGCCGCGCGCATGAGCGCCAGGGTCGCTTCCGCATTGGCCATTGGATCGCCGATGCGCACCAGGGGCGTGGCCAGCGCCACGCGCGCGAAGCCGTGCCGGTAAAGGTTGAAGAAAGCGTCCTGGGCGGCCATGAAGAGGCTATTTTACGCCTGATAGGATATGGTGTATAAAGCCATATGTTCCGGGAGCGCGTGGTGATCGCCGGCGGGGTGCTGTTCGAACTGATTTTTCGTTCGCCGTCGGATTACCGCCTGGCCTGTCTGAAGGGCGGCCGCGTGCTCGTCGAATACCGCAGCGCGAGCCGCTATGAATTCAAATCGGTGGAAAAACTCAGGTACGACTTCGAGCGCGATGCCGAAGACGCTCTACGTCAGAGTTAGCAGCCAGGCAGATGCGCTGGATCGCTTCGAGGCGGCCTGGCATCTTGCGTCGGGTCGGAAACCACCAGAGCCGCTGGCGGTACTTTCCTTCGCCGATTTGCCGCTGCTGACGAAGAATCTCACCCCGGCGCGCTGGGATTTATTGAAAAAACTGAAATCCACGGGGCCGGTAACGATTTTTGCGTTGGCAAAAAACCTGGAGCGCGACTACAAGAACGTGCACACCGACGTTTCCCGGCTGGTCGAACTGGGACTGGTCGGAAAGTCCGCGGACGGCCTGGTCAGCGTGTCCTGGCAGGCGGTGCGCGCCGAGCTGCGGTTATAGCCAGCCGGACTTGCGGAAGCGGTACCAGAGGTAGCCGTCCAGCCCGAGCATCAGCGCAAGCGCCATGTAGTAGCCGTATTGCCACTTGAGTTCGGGCATGTTTTCGAAGTTCATGCCGTAGACGCTGGCGATGTAGGTCGGCACGGCCAGCAGCGCGCCCCAGGCCGCGAGCCGCTTGGTGACTTCGGTCTCGCTGATGGTGATCATCGCGAGGTTGACCTGCAGCGCGGTGTTCACGGTGTCGCGCAGTGAATCGAGCGACTGGTTCAGGCGCACCAGGTGGTCGTAGACGTCGCGGAAGTATTCCCCGAGGCCCTGGCAGACCATCGGGACGCGTCCGCCGTAGAGCTTGCCCACCGCGTCCATGAGCGGCGCGGTGGCGTGCTTTAGCGTGGTGACCTTCTGCTTGACGTAGTAGAGCGCCTCGATGTTGGCGCGCGCCGAGGTGTTGGCGAAGATGCGCTCCTCGATCGCCTCCAGTTCGGTCTCGATGGCATCGAGCACCGGGAAATAACGGTCCACCACGGCGTCCATCAGCGCGTAGAGCACGTAGCCGGAACCGTGGCGCAGCAGCTCGGGCTCGCGCTCGCAGCGCGCGCGCACGCCGAGGAAACCCTGCTCGGTCCGGTTACGCACAGAGAGCACGTAATTCGGGCCGGTGAACACGTCCACCTCGCCGACCTGGAGCTCCTCGCCCTTCACTTCCACCACGTGCAGCACGGCGAAGATCTCGCTGCCGTATTCCTCGATCTTGGGCCGCTGGTGGCCGTGGCGCGCGTCCTCGACCGAGAGTTCGTGCAGGCCGAATTGCCGGCTCATTTCCTCCAGCTCGGCGTCGGTGGTGTCGCGCAGCGCGACCCACACGAAGCAGCCGGGTTTGGACAGGTAGTCGTGGATCTCGCTCTGCGCGATGTCGGCGAGCTTCTTGCCTTCCTGATAGACGACGCAGTTGACGAGCATGGATAATCATACCGTGAGCGACATTTCCCATCCCGCCCCGCAAACGCCCGCCACGCCGCGCGATGCCGCGACCGTGGTGGTGCTTCGTGACAGCGGCGTGAAGGGGATCGAGGTCTACCTGATCAAGCGCAGCCGCGCGGTGGATTTCATGGCCGGCGCGCACGTGTTTCCAGGCGGGCGGCTCGACCCGGCCGACGGCTCGCTCGAGGCCTGCGCGGTGCGCGAGACCTTCGAGGAGGCCGGCCTGCGGCTCGATCCCGCCATGCTGGTGCCCTGGGTGCGCTGGATCACCCCGGCGATCTCCCCCAAGCGCTTCGACGCGCGGTTTTTTCTGGCGCGTGCACCCGCGGGCCAGGAACCCAAAGTGGACGGCTACGAGGCCACCGCCAAGAGCATAGAGGTGCTTGCCGCCTACGCGACCGTTGATGCCGCCCTCGCGGCCGCCGCAAGCCGGCCGCCCCCGGTGGCGATGCCCGTGGTCTGGAACGACAAGGAGGACGGGCGGGCCTACATCTCGCTGCCTGGGGATCCCCGCCATCCGCTGCCCGATGTCCTCGGCGGCGCGATCCGGCGTTTCCAGCTGACCGAAGGGCGCTATCGCAAGGTGAAAGCCGTCTGAGCTGTCACGTAAAATAGGCCTCTTTTTCATCGCGGAACGGCCATGCCAGCACTCAGCAAACGCGCGCAATCCCTGGGCACCGAGAACGCCTTCGTGGTGCTCGCCGAAGTCAACGCGCTCGTCCGCCAGGGCAAGGACATCATCAGCTTCTGCATCGGCCAGCCCGACTTCCCGGCGCCGCTGCACGTCCAGGAGGCCGGCATCCGCGCCATCCGCGAAGGCAAGCACGGCTACACGCCCTCCGCCGGCATCGACCCGCTGCGCGAGGCGGCGGCGAAATACATGGCCGGCATGCGCGGCGGCCTGCCGATCCGTCCTGAGGACGTGGTGATCGGCGCGGGCGCCAAGCCCTTCATTGCCTACGCCATCCTCTCGACCACCGACCATGGCGCGGGCGACGAGGTGATCTACCCGAACCCGGGCTTCCCGATCTACGAGTCGCAGATCGTCGCCTGCGGCGCGAAGCCGGTGCCGGTGAATCTGAAGGAAGAGCGGGACTTTGCCTTCGATCCGGCGGAACTGGAGAAGCTCATTACGCCGAAGACGAAACTGCTGATCCTGAATTCCCCGCACAACCCGACCGGCGGGATATTGAATCGTTCTTCACTGGAACAGATCGCAAAAATCCTCCAGAAACATCCGCAGGTCTGGGTGTACGCCGACGAAATCTATTCCCGTCTGTGCTACTCGGGCGATTTCTTTTCCATCGCGCAGCTGCCCGGCATGTACGAGCGCACCATCATCTCGGATGGCGCCTCCA
>CAZPNH010000351.1:0-3531 GCA_964587635.1 uncultured Bordetella sp. | reverse complement strand
AAAAGGTGGCGCTCGGCAAGCAGTGGAAAGCCGACCGGCAGGAAGGCAAGCCCATCGCCGGGCTGTCGGAATGGAACGCTCGTTGGGTCGGGCCCGAGGGCTACAAAGGAATGGTGGCGAAGCAGCTCCAGGAATTCAAGAAGAAGCAAAAAATTGAACATCAATAAGAAAAAACTGACTGCCGCGGACATCAAGTCCAAGGCGAAAGAGCTTGGCGCCGACCTCGTTGGCATCGCCGACGGCGCGGCCGTGGATACATCGCACATCACCGCGCTCGACGGCGGGCGCGTGATCGTGCTCGCCAAGCGGCTGAACGAGGGCGTGGCGCGCATCCGGCGCTGGGACGACCGCCACAAGTACTACAACGACGAGCTGACGCTGACGCACCTCGAGGAAACCTCGCTCGAGCTCGTTTACTGGCTGGAGGATTGCGGCTACCCGGCGCTCATCGTGCCGCCGACCCATGTCGCGCCCTCCAGCTACCAGAACGACCCGGACGAGCACCTGGAGCCGATCCTCTCGCTCACACACGCCGCGGTCGAGGCGGGCCTGGGCACGCTCGGCCTCAACCTGCAGCTGCTCACGCCCGAATACGGGCCACGCGTGCTGCTGGCCGCGGTGCTGTGTTCGGTGGACGTGGAATGCGACCGGCCGATCGCGCAGGCGCTGTGCCAGGGCCCAGCCTGCGGGCGCTGCCTGAAAGTCTGCCCGGCGGACGCAGTGAAGGAATGGGACCGCGACTGGGCGTCCTGCGACCGCTACCGCTCGCCGCACGGCTTCGCGCAGCTCACCGAGCACCTGATGAAATTCGCGCAGGAGGGCGATGCGGCCAAGCGCAAGCAGCTGCTGCGCTCCGAGGACAGCTTCAACTTGTGGCAGAGCATCCTGCGCGGCGCGGGCGTGGTTACGGGCTGCCGGCGCTGCGCCGACGTGTGCCCGGTGGGACAGGACTACGACAAGATGCTGGCGGACGCGCACGGGGAAATCCCGGAGAACACGCCGGCGAAGGAGGCGCGGCTGAAGGCGATGACGGGCGGCGTGCCGGACGGGAAGAAGCGCTATATCGGAATTGTCGATGCTGGAACTTCCGAAAAGCAGGGCTGAAGTAAAACGCATCCAGAGCCAGCGCAAGCGCGCGGCCGTGGAGCAGGCCTTTCGCTCCGCGTTCTGGAAAAAACGGCTGCCGGCAATCGACCTCGCGAAGCTGGACGACCCGGAGGTCTGGCGCAGCATTCCCATCCTCGACAAGGACACCCTGCGCGGGCTCACCGATCGGCAGTTTTACGACGAGTTCTGCGTCGAGGCGCCGGAGGGCATCTCGGAGTACTGGCGCTCAGGGGGCGTGACCGGCGCGCCGCTGTTCTACCCGCGCAGCTTCCGCGACATGGAGTACGGCCGGCTGTCGTTCGCGCGCACCTACGACTGCGCGGGCGCGGTGCGCGGCGACCGCGCGCACGTGTCGTTTCCGATGGGCATCCACCCGGTGGGCCAGGTGTTCGCGCGCTGCGCCGAGTCGCGCGGCATCACCGTGAACTGGGCGGGCTCGGGCACCTCCACGCCTTCGGCGCTGCAGCTGGAGCTGATCCAGCGCTTGAAGCCCACGATCTGGCTGGGCATGTCCAGCTACGCGCTGCATTTGGCCAACCTCGCGGAGGCCAAAGGCATGGCGCTGAATGTAAGAACCGTCATGACCTCGGCCGAGCCGGTGTCGCAGGCCAAGCGCGACAAGATCGAGCGCAGCTGGGGCGCGAAGCTGGTGGATACCTTCGGCATGACCGAAGCCGGCATGATGGGCGCCGAAGATGCGCCCGGCCTGGGCTTCCGCGTCTGGTCGGACATGTACTACGTGGAAGTGCTGGACCCGCAGACGCTGGAGCCGGCCAGGGAAGGCGAGGTCGGCACGCTGGTGGTGACCGCGCTGTGGACCAACAACGTCACGCCGTTCCTGCGCTGGAGTTCCGGGGACCTCGTGACCTATTCGGAGGCCGATGACGGCGCGGGACCGTTCTCGGTATTTCCGCGCGTCAAGCACGCGCACCGCACCGCCGGCTTCTTCAAGGTGCGCGGCGTCAACCTCGGCCACCAGGACCTCGAGGATTTCATGTTCCGCCACGCCGAGATCGGCGATTTCCGCGCGGAAGCCGTGAACGAGGGCGGCAACGACCTGCTGCGGCTTTGCATCGAACTGCGACGCGGGGTGGACGTTGCCGGAATTTCCGCTGTTTTAATTCGAAAAGTAAGGGAGAAGTTCGAGCTCGCGCCGCAGATCGCCGTGCTGGAAACCGGCACGCTGGCGAAAGAATTCGAAGCCAACGTCAAGGCGGCCCGCTTCGTCGACAAGCGCTAGGCGGTCGTGACGTTGCGGGCGAATCCGCCGTACAGGTCGAGCATTTTTTCCCGCCAGGCGTATAGCGGCGCGTCCGCCGCCAGCGTGTCCTGCGGGCTCGTGATGCGCTGCCACTGGAACACCGAAAACAGGATGTAGTCGGCGTAGGCGGGCGCCGCGCCGCAGACGAAAGGTTGGCGCTTGAGCGTGGCCTGCATGGGTTCCAGCGCGCGCTCCAGGCGCTTCTGCGCCTCGGGCCGCGCGGCGCGCGCCTCCTCCAGCGTCTTGCCGACGAATTTCTGGAAGGTGGTGCGGAAGTAGGCGTCGTCCGCGGGGTCCACGCGCTCGTGCGTGTCGGCGACGATCACCGGCAGCATCGCCGACACAAGCACGCGGTCCGCCCAGACGTTGAACGCCTGCGTCATCCCGTGGCCGATTGCCCCGCCGAACAGGCTGCCGGCGGCGGGAAATTTCTTCTCCAGGTATTCGGCGATTTTCCAGGAGTCGCGTACCACCGCGTCTCCGTCGCGGATCACCGGTACCGTCTTGCCGCCGGAGAATTCGATCGCCGCCTTGTCGCTCATGAACACCGGCGTGGACTGGAAATCCAGGCCCTTGTGCCTGAGCGCCATGCGCGTGCGCCAGGAAAACAGGCTGTAGCGCCGGTCGTTCTTGCCCTTCAGTTCCCACAGTTCGATCATTTCGCTTCTCCTCTGAGCAGATCGCGCAGCCTGCCGCGCATGATTTTCTGGGTCGGCGTGAGCGGCATGGCGGCGATGGTCTCCAGCCGTTCCGGCCATTTGAACTTGGCGACGCCCGCGGCATCCAGCGCGCGCGTAAGATCCGTGAGCGCCGGGGTTGTGGCGCCGGGCGCCGTCTGCACGAACACGCAGGCCTTCTCGCCCAGCGCCGCGTCCGCGTAGGGCACCACCGCGCAGCGCGCGACGCCGGGCACGCCGTCGAGGATCACCTCGATGTCCACCGGCGAATACTTCACGCCGCCGCGGTTGATGATTTCCTTGACGCGCCCGGTGAGCTGCAGGTGGCCGCCCGCGCTCAGCCTGCCCGTGTCGCCGGTCTCGAACCAGCCGTCCGCGCCAAAGGCTTCGGCGGTAGCGGCCGGGTTTTCCAGGTAGCCGGCGAACACCGAGACGCCGCGCACCTGCAGCCGGCCTTCGCTTCCCGCGGGCAGCGGCTTGCCGGCG
>CAZPNH010000350.1:0-3533 GCA_964587635.1 uncultured Bordetella sp. | reverse complement strand
CTTGACGGTGGTCTTGGGGGCGGCGGCAGGCTCGGCCTTCTTGGGGGCCGCCTTCTTTTCACCTTCGGTTCTCGGCTTGGCGGGCGCGCGCTTCGCGCCGACCTTGGGCGCGGGCTTCTTCGCGCGCTTGGGCTCCGCCGGGGCTTCCGGCTGCGCGGCAGGCACCGCCGTCGCCGGCAGCGCGGCCTGCGCCTCGCCCTTGGGCATCACTTCGCCCTTGTAGACCCAGACCTTGATGCCGATCACGCCGTAGCTGGTCTTGGCTTCGCCCGTGCCGTAGTCGATGTCCGCGCGCAGCGTGTGCAGCGGCACCCGGCCTTCGCGGTACCACTCGGTGCGCGCGATCTCGTGGCCGTTCAGCCGTCCCGCGCTCATGATCTTCACGCCCTGCGCGCCCAGGCGCATCGCGTTCTGCATCGCGCGCTTCATGGCGCGGCGGAACATGATGCGCTTCTCGAGCTGCTGCGCGATCGAGTCGGCGATCAGCTGCGCGTCGGTCTCGGGCTTGCGGATTTCCTCGATGTTCACGTGCACCTGCTGCACGCCCATGATGCGGCGCAGCTCGGCCTTGAGCGCTTCGATTTCCTCGCCCTTCTTGCCGATCACCACGCCCGGCCGCGCCGAGAAGATGGTGATGCGCGCGTCCTTGGCGGGGCGCTCGATCAGCACCCGCCCGACGGAGGCGTGCGCCAGCTTCTTCTTGAGGAAGGAGCGCACCTTGACGTCCTCGGCCAGCATCGGCGCGAAGTTGCGGTTGTTGGCGTACCACTTGGAGCTCCAGTTGCGGTTTACCGCAAGCCTGAAGCCGGTCGGGTTGATCTTCTGTCCCATGGGTTCTCTAATCTCCTACCGTCAGGTAGATGTGGCAGGAATGCCTGAGCACCCTGGTGCCGCGCCCCTTGGCGCGCGCGTGGAAGCGTTTCTGGAAGGAGCCGCGCTCGACGTGAATCGTCTTCACCTTGAGCGCGTCGATGTCCGCGCCGTCGTTGTGCTCGGCATTCGCGATCGCGGATTCCAGCAGTTTCTTGATGAGGGCCGCGCCGGCCTTGGGCGAGAAGGCAAGGATGTTGATCGCCTGGTCCACCTTCTTGCCGCGTACCAGGTCGGCCACGAGCCGGCCTTTCTGGGCCGACAGGTGGGCGCCGCGCAGGGATGCTTTGGTTTCCATGAATGCTCCTTACGTCCGCATTTCTACTTTTTGGCCGGCGCCGCAGGCGCCGCCGCGGGCGCGGCGGCGGGTGCGGCCGCGCCCGGCGCGCTGGGCGGCGGCCGGCCGCCCGAGGCGGCCGCTTCCGCGGTGCGCTTGCCGGCGGCCGAGTGGCTTTTAAAGATGCGCGTCAGCGCGAACTCGCCGAGCTTGTGCCCGACCATGTTCTCGGTGACGTACACGGGAATGTGCTGCTTGCCGTTGTGCACGGCGAGCGTGAGGCCGACGAAATCGGGCATCACCGTCGAGCGCCGCGACCAGGTCTTGATCGGGCGCTTGTCGCTGGTGCCGCGCGCCTTGTCGACCTTCTGCATCAGGTGGTAGTCCACGAAGGGACCCTTCTTGATTGAGCGTGACATCGCCTGGCTTCCTTATTTCGTGCGCCGGTCGCGGACGATCATGACTTGCGTCCGCTTGTTGCGCCGGGTCTTGAATCCCTTGGTCTGCACGCCCCAGGGCGAAACGGGAGGCTGTCCCGACGAGGTGCGGCCTTCGCCGCCGCCGTGCGGGTGGTCGATCGGGTTCATCGCCACGCCCCGCACCGTCGGCCGCACGCCGCGCCAGCGCTTGCGCCCGGCCTTGCCGATCGATTCCAGGTTGTGCTCCTCGTTGCCGACTTCGCCGATGGTCGCGCGGCAGTCGACGTGCACCTTGCGGATCTCGCCCGAGCGCAGCCGCAGCTGCGCGTAGGTTCCCTCGCGCGCCAGCAGCTGCGCCGAAGCGCCCGCCGAGCGCGCCATCTGCGCGCCCTTGCCCGGCAGCATTTCGATGCAATGCACCGTGGTGCCGACCGGGATGCTCTTGAGCGGCAGCGCGTTGCCCGCCTTGATCGGCGCTTCCGCGCCCGACAGGAGCTGCGCGCCCGCGGTCAGGCCCTTGGGCGCGATGATGTAGCGGCGCTCGCCATCCGCGTAGAGCAGCAGCGCGAGGTGCGCGCTGCGGTTCGGGTCGTAATCCAGCCGTTCAACGGTGGCCTGGATGCCGTCCTTGTCGCGGCGGAAGTCCACCACGCGGTAGTGCTGCTTGTGGCCGCCGCCCTTGTGCCGCATCGTGACGCGGCCGTGGTTGTTGCGGCCGCTGCCGCGGTTCTGCGGCTCGACCAGCGGCCAGTGCGGCTCGCCCTTGTGCAGGTCGGGCGAGACCACCTTCACGAGCGCGCGCCGGCCCGGCGAAGTCGGCTTAACTTTCATCAGTGGCATGGCTTACTCCGTCGCCGCAAAGTTGATTTCCTGGCCGGCGGCGAGACGCACGTAGGCCTTCTTCCAGTTGTTGCGGCGGCCCATGAAGCGGCCGAAGCGCTTTTTCTTGCCCTTGACCCGGCTCACGGTGACCGCTTCCACCTTGGTCTTGAACAGCAGCTCGACCGCGGCCTTGATCTCGGGCTTGGTCGCCGCATCGGCGACGCGGAACACGTACTGCCGGTTCTTGTCGGCGACGCGCGTGCTTTTTTCCGAGACCACCGGCGCGAGCAGCACCTGCATCAGCTGCTCGGCGTTGTATTTCTTCACCGCGGTCATTTGAACATCTCCTCAAGCTTGGCCACCGCCTTCTTGGTCAGCAGCACGTTCGGGTAGCGCACCAGCGCGACGGGATTGGCCTGCTGCGCGGAGATCACCCTCACGTTGTGCAGGTTGCGCGAGGACAGCGTGAGGTTGTCGTCCAGCTCGTCGGTGATCACCAGCACCTCGTCGAAGCCCATCGACTTGACCTTCTGCGCGAGCAGCTTGGTCTTCGGGTGCTCGACCTTGAACTCGTCGACCACGCGGATGCGGTCCTCGCGGGCGAGCTGCGACAGGATCGACGCCATGCCGGCGCGGTACATCCTGCGGTTCACCTTCTGCGAGTAGTTCTCCAGCGTCGTGTTCGGGAAAATCTTGCCGCCGCCGCGCCACAGGGGGCTGGAGGTCATGCCGGCGCGCGCGCGACCGGTGCCCTTCTGGCGCCAGGGCTTCTTGGTCGAATGGCGCACTTCGCCGCGGTCCTTCTGCTTGCTGGTGGCGAGGCGCGCGTTGTTCTCGTAGGCGACCACGATCTGGTGGATCAGCGCCTCGTTGAAGTCGCGCGCGAAAATTTCGTCCTTCGCGGCCATCGTGCCCGCCGCGCCCTTGTCGTTGATCAGTTTCAGGTCCATGGCGGGTCTCAGGCTTTAACCGCGGGGCGCACGACGATGTCGCGGCCCGCATATCCGGGAACGGAGCCCTTCACCAGCAGCAGCTGCCGTTCGGCGTCGATGCGCACGACCACCAGGTTCTGGATCGTGCGCTGCTTGTTGCAGAGGTGGCCGGCCATGCGCTTGCCGGGGAACACGCGGCCCGGATCCTGGCGC
>CAZPNH010000349.1:0-3535 GCA_964587635.1 uncultured Bordetella sp. | reverse complement strand
CGGCGCCGGCAAGTCCACGCTCATGCGCGCCATCTCCGGACTGCACCGGCCGGTCGCGGGTGGCATCAGCTTCGGGCGCGAGGAGCTGTCGCGCCTGCCCGCGCACCGCATGGCGGTACTCGGCCTGGTGCTGGTGCCCGAGGGCCGGCAGGTGTTCCCGGAGCTCACGGTGCTGGACAACCTGTGGCTGGGCGCGTTCGCGCGCAAGGATGCCGGCGCGGAGGAAATCGAAGCGATTCTCGAACGCTTCCCGCGCTTGCGCTCGCGGTTGCAGCAGCGCGCGGGCTTGCTGTCCGGCGGCGAGCAGCAGATGCTCGCGATCGCGCGCGGCCTGATGGCGAAACCCAGGCTGCTGCTGCTGGACGAGCCTTCGCTGGGCCTCGCGCCGGCGGTGATCAACGACCTGTTCGCGGCGCTGGACCGCCTGCGCGGCGAGCAGGCGACGATCCTGCTCGTGGACCAGATGGCCGGCCTCGCGCTCGCGCTTGCGGATCGCGCTTACGTGATTGAAGAAGGCCGCATCGTCGCGTCGGGCGCGGCCGCGGAAATTGCGGCTGCCGGTGCATTGGAAAAAGCGTATCTCGGCACGGCGTAACGCGTCGGATAAACTGCGCCGTGGCTTCCGCGCGGTTTTCCGTTCCGTACTTCGATCCCGCGCTGCCCGTCAACGGCAGGCGCGATGACATCCGCGCGGCAATAGAGCAGCACCCGGTCGTCATCGTCTGCGGCGAGACCGGCTCCGGAAAAACCACGCAGATCCCGAAAATCCTGCTGGAAATGGGAAGAGGCGCGGGCCGCGGCGCGGGCGGGATCATAGGCCACACGCAGCCGCGGCGCATCGCGGCGCGCTCGGTGGCGGCGCGCATCGCCGAGGAGCTCAAGGTCGAACTCGGCGGCCCGGTGGGCTACAAGGTGCGCTTCAACGACCGGGTGCGCGCCGATACCATTCTCAAGCTCATGACCGACGGCATCCTGCTCGCCGAGACGCAGGGCGATCCGCTGCTGCGCGCCTACGACACCCTCATCATCGATGAAGCGCACGAGAGAAGCCTCAACATCGATTTCCTGCTCGGATATTTGAAGCAATTGATCGCGAAAAGAAAAGACCTGAAAGTCGTGATCACCTCCGCCACCATCGACGCGGACAAATTCTCGAAGCATTTCGACGGCGCGCCCGTGATCGAAGTCTCCGGGCGCCTCTATCCCGTGGAAGTGCGCTACCGCCCGGTCGAGGGCGACAGGGAGGACACCACGCGCCAGGAGGAGGAGCAGGCGCTCGCCGATGCGGTGGGCGAGCTGTGCCGCGGCGGGCAGGGCGACGTGCTGGTGTTCCTGCCGGGCGAGCGCGAGATCCGCAAGGCGGCGGAAATCCTCGGCAAGTCGCTCGGCAAGGAACTGCGCGGTGTGGAAATCCTGCCGCTGTATTCGCGCCTGAGCAACGCCGACCAGGACCGCGTGTTCCACCCGGGCGGCGCGCAGCGCGTGGTGCTGGCGACCAACGTCGCGGAGACCTCGCTGACGGTGCCGCGCATCCGCTATGTCGTGGATACGGGCGAAGCACGCATCAAGCGCTACAGCTACCGCAACAAGGTGGAGATGCTGCGCGTCGAGAACATCTCCCAGGCGGCGGCCAGGCAGCGTTCCGGGCGCTGCGGCCGCGTGGCGGACGGCATTTGCGTACGCCTGTATTCGGAAGAGGATTACGACGGGCGCCCCGCGTTCACCGATCCCGAGCTGCTGCGCTCGTCGCTCGCCGCGGTGATCCTGCGCGCGCTCAGCCTGAACCTGGGCAAGGTCGAGGATTTCCCGTTTCTCGATCCGCCCAGCCCGCGCGCCATCGCCGACGGCTACGACCTGCTGCACGAGCTGGGCGCGGTGGATGAGGAAAATGTCCTCACCGGTACCGGGCGCGAGCTCGCGCGCCTGCCGCTGGATCCGCGCGTCGGCCGCATGCTTGTCGCGGCGAAGACGGAAGGTTGCCTCGAGCAGGTGCTGGTGATCGCCGCCGCGCTGTCGGTGCAGGATCCGCGCGACCGCCCGCTGGACAAAGCGGCAATCGCCGATGAGCGCCACGCGAAGTTCGCCGACGAACGCTCCGACTTCCTCGGCTATCTCAAGCTCTGGAAGGCTTTCGGCAAAGGCATCTCGCGCAAGGAGTGCAGGGAAAATTTTCTCTCCTATGCGCGCATACGCGAGTGGCGCGACATCCACGCCCAGCTGCTGCAGTCGGTGGAGGAACTCGAATGGCGGATGTCGGATGCCAGCCTGGAGAAACCGGAAGGTGTGCGCGCCGTGCATCGCGCGCTGCTGTGCGGGTTGCTCGGCAACATCGGCATGAAGGACGAGCAGGACAGCAACTACACCGGCGCGCGCGGCATCAAGTTCTGGGTGCATCCCGGCTCGGGCACCAGGAAGCCCGGCAAGTGGATCGTCGCCGCGGAACTGGTGGAAACCACGCGGCTCTTCGCGCGCAACGTGGCGGGCGTGGACCCGCGCTGGATCGAGGAACTGGGCGCGCACCTGCTCAAGCGCCACCGGGAACGCCCGCACTGGGAGAAAACGCGCGCGCAGGTGGTCGCGGTCGAGCGCGGCACGCTGTACGGCCTGCCCATCTACGCCGACCGGCGGGTGCACTACGGGCCGGTCGATCCGACACTGGCAAGGGAGATATTCCTGCGTTCCGCGCTGGTGGAAGGCGAATTCGAGACGCGCGCGCCGTTCTTCGCGCACAACCGGCGGCTGCTGAAGGAGATCGAGCGCCTGGAGCACAAGTCGCGCCGCCCGGACATCCTGGTGGATGACGAACTGATCTACGCCTTCTACGACGCGCGGGTGCCCGAGGGCATCACCAACGGCGCGGACTTCGAGAAATGGCGCAAGGAGGCCGAGCGCACGCAACCGAAGCTGCTCGAGCTGCGGCGCGAAGACCTGATGCGCCACGAGGCTGCCGGCATCACCACGGAAAATTTTCCGCACGACCTGCAGGTCGGTCCGAACAGGTTCGAGCTCGAGTACCACTTCGAGCCGCGTTCGCCGAAGGACGGGGTGACCCTGACGGCGCCGGTGGCGCTGCTCAACCAGGTGCCGGCGGCGCGCTGCGAATGGCTGGTGCCGGGCCTGCTCAGGGAAAAGGTGCAGGCCTACGCCAAGGGCATGCCGCAGCGCCTGCGCCACAAGCTCGGCCCGCTTGCTGAATTCGCCCAGGCGTTCGCCGCGGCCGTGCCGCCGTCGGACACGCCGCTCGCCTCGGCGTTGGCGCGCTATATCCGCGCGGAGTTCGGCCTGGAAGTGCCGGCCGATGCGTTCCGGCCGGACTCCGCGCCGCCGCATCTGCAGATGAACTTCCGCGTGGTGGACGAGCACGGCCGGCAGCTGGCGATGGGCAGGAATGTCGCCGGTTTGAAAGAAGAATTCGGTTCGCGCATCCAGGAAAGCCTCAGCGAAGAGATATCGCAGGGCGAGAGCGAGGTCTTCACCGCGTGGACTTTCGGCGACCTCGAGGAAATGATGGAAATCCGGCGCGGCGGCCAGACGC
>CAZPNH010000348.1:0-3537 GCA_964587635.1 uncultured Bordetella sp. | reverse complement strand
GCAGGATACGGAGGCGCTCGCCGAGCGGCTCAAGGACACCGAAGCGCTGGTGCTGATCCGCGAGCGTACGAAAATCCAGGCGCCGCTGCTCGAGCGGCTGCCGAAACTCCGGCTCATCAGCCAGCGCAGCGTCTATCCGCACATCGATATCGACGCCTCCACCCGGCTGGGCGTGATGGTGTGCTCCAACATGCACGCCGATACGCCGTCCTACGCCACCGCGGAGATGACCTGGGGCCTGGTGATCGCGGCGATGCGCCAGATCCCGCAGCAGATGGCCTCGCTGCAGGCCGGCAAGTGGCAGATCGGCGTCGGCCACACGCTGCGCGGCAAGACGCTGGGCGTCTACGGCTACGGCAGGATCGGCAGCGTGGTCGCGGGCTACGCCAAGGCTTTCGGCATGAACGTGCTGGTCTGGGCGCGCGAGGCGGCGCAGGCGCGCGCGCGCGCGGACGGCTACGCGGTCGCGCCATCCAAAGAGGCGTTTTTCGCGGCATGCGACGTGATTTCACTGCACATGCGGCTGGTGGACGCCACGCGCGGCATCGTCACCGCGGGCGACCTCGCGCGCATGAAGCCCACCGCGCTGATGGTGAACACCAGCCGCGCGCAGCTGATCCAGGCCGGCGCACTGGTGAGCGCGCTGAGGGCGGGGCGCCCCGGCATGGCGGCGGTGGACGTATTCGAGGAGGAGCCGCTGCGCGACGCCGCGCATCCGCTGCTGACCATGGGCAACGTCGTCTGCACGCCGCACATCGGCTACGTGTCGCGCGACGAATACGAAATCCAGTTCTCCGACATCTTCGGCCAGATCGCCGCCTATATCGCCGGCAAGCCGGTGAACGTGGTGAATCCGGGGGTGCGCCAGCAAGTAAGCTAGCGCTTGTCCGCCTGCGTGGGCTTGCGCTCCTGCGAGTGCAGCGAGTACAGCTTCAGGCTGTCGGTGATTTCGATTTTCTTCTTTTCGGTGATGTCCCTGCCCGAAATGAATATCGTCTGTTCGGCCGCGTTGACCTGCCGCTCCCACACGAAGGCCCGGTAGGTGCCGTCGCTGCACTTGAACGCCAGCTCGAGCGGGGCCTGGGCGCCGGCCGCGAGCCGCGGATTGACCAGCCGCAGCACCAGCGCGCGGTCGCCGTCGTCGGCGAGCGTGGCGAGCTTGCGGCCGATCAGCGAGGCGAGCGGAAAACCGAGCGTCTTTTCCCAGGCGGCGTTGACCGTCTTCAGCGTGCCGTCGAATGCGATCACGCCCTGCAGCTGCGCGGACTGGTGAAAAGCGGCGTTGTTCTGCCTGCGGTCGGGCTCTTCCATGGCGCTTTCGCGACGGGATGCTGTTACGCATCATGGCCCCAGAACGCCCTGAATTCAACGCTTTTGATATTGCCTTATCCCGTTGTCCTGTTAGCCTGACGCTCGGGGAAGGCCGGACCGGCAGGCTATGATGGCCGCGTGCTCACAGGGGGGCGCAGCAATGGATGCGGCAGTACATCAGGACGAGGTCGAGACCACCATCAAGGAGCCGGCGCAGCGCATCGGCAAGTTCGCCATCATCGAGCGGCTGGGCAAGGGCAGTTCCGGCACGGTTTACAAGGCGCTCGACACTTTCTCCGGGGAGGAGGTGGCGCTCAAGGTGCTCGATGAAAGCCTGTTCGCGGGCGCCGGCCTGAACGAGACCAGCCGCCAGCAGTTCATGAACGAGGCTTCGCTCGCGGGGCGCCTGCAGCATCCGCACATCGCCGCCATCCTGGAAGCCTGTATCGACGAGAAATCCGGCTACATCGCCGTCGAGTACGTGCCCGGCGGCGACCTCTCGCGCGCGGTGCAGCCGGACGGCCTGCTCAAGGTCGAGGACGTGTTCGAGATCGCCTTCAAGAGCTGCGGCGCGCTGGATTACGCGCACCGGCAGGGCATCATCCACCGCGACATCAAGCCGGCCAATCTGATGGTGTCGGAAGGCACGGCGATCAAGATCGTGGATTTCGGCGCCGCGCTGCTGAGCAACACGCAGCACACCCAGATCCAGGATGTCGGCACGCCGAGCTACATGTCGCCCGAACAGGTGCGCGGCGAGGAACTCAGCTTCCAGAGCGACATGTTCTCGCTGGGCGTCGTCCTCTACGGCCTGTTCACCGGGCAGCGGCCCTTCACCGGGAATTCGGTGCCCGAGCTGCTGGTCAACATCGTCGAGAAGGAAGCGCCGCAGCCCAGCGACATCCGTCCCGGGCTGGACCGCGAAGTGAACCGCATCATCATGCGCATGCTGCGCAAGGAGCCGGAGAAGCGCTACCCGGGCTGGGCCGACCTGGCCTTCGACCTGGCCGACATCGGCCGCTTCAGCGTCTACGTGAAGGAAATCTCCGACCGCGAGAAATTCACCGCGCTGCGCGGCTTCCAGCCGCTGGCCCGGTTGAACGACGCCGAGGTCTGGGAGCTGGTGCACGCCAGCTACTGGGTGCGCGTGCCCGCGCAGACCACCATCATGAAGGAAGGCGACAAGGGCGCGGAGCTGCTGTTCCTCGCGCACGGCGAGGTCAAGATCGTCAAGCAGGGCCGGCTGCTCAACGTGCTGCGCACCGGCTCGTATTTCGGCGAGATGGCGCACGTCAAAAGCGGCCAGATGCCGCGGCAGGCGACGGTGGAAACGCTGACCGACGCGCTCATCGCCGAATTCCGTCCCGGCGCGATGAAGAAGCTGAGCCTCAACTGCCAGCTGCAGCTATCGCAGTCGCTGCTCAATACGGTGGTGGACCGCCTCGCCTTCGCCGACGAGCGCATCGCGCACGCCTGACGGAATGGTTCCCCGCTTTCGCGGGGAAGGCGTCAGTGCCCGATGTTGAGCGCGCCGCCGCCGTCCACCAGCAGCGACACGCCTGTGATGAAATTGGCTTCGTCCGACGCCAGGAATAGCGCCGCGTTGGCAACATCCCAGGCCGTGCCCATCTTTTTCCGCAGCGGCACGTGCGCGTCGCGCATCGCCGCCACTTCGGCGCGGCTCTTGCCCGTGCGGCGCGCGCGTGTGTCCACGGCCATCGGCGTGTCCATGAGCCCCGGCAGGATCACGTTGGCCCGCACACCGAAGCCGGCGTTCTGGATCGCCAGCTGCTGGGTGAAGGCGATCATCGCCGCCTTGGTGGCCTTGTAGGCGACGTAGGGGTAGTTCTCGATCGCCGCCAGCGAGGAAATCATGAGGATCACGCCGGACTTCTGTTCGCGCATCAGCGGCACCGCGTGCTTGCAGGCCATCACCGCGCCGCGCAGGTTGATGGCGACGATGTTGTCGAACGCCTGCTCGGTGATCTCCAGCGGCGTGGCGTCGCCGCCGGCGAGGCTCACGCCGACGTTGTAGTGCAGGATGTCGATGCGTCCCCAGCGTTGCTTCGCTTCGGCGACCATCGCCGCCATTGCCGCTTCCTTCGTCACGTCGGCTTCGAAGGCGAAGCAGTCGCCGCCCTCCTTGCGCACCAGCACGGCGGTTTCCTCGGCGAGCGCGAGCTCGCGGTCCACCGCCATGATTCTCGCGCCCTCCTGCGCGAAGCG
>CAZPNH010000347.1:0-3538 GCA_964587635.1 uncultured Bordetella sp. | reverse complement strand
GCGTGGGATTGAAGGTGGCCTTGAAGCCGTAGGGATTGGCGCTCTTGAGGTCGACTTCGTAGATGAAATGGTCCATGGCCGGCAGCACGATTTCGGGTGCGAACGGCAGCGATGCCACCACCGCCCAGGGTGCGATGGTGCCGTCGTCGGGACCGAACGGCACGCCGCGCGCCAGGTAATCGTAGAACCGCCGCTCCACGCCGTCGACCTTGATGACGTCGGGCCCGGGGCCGTCGCTCGCGGTGATCCCCCAGCAGCATCCGCCGTAGCCCTTGAACTTGAGCGGATTGTCGATGGCGTATTGCCGCTGTATATGCGTCGCGCGGCGGCTGTTCTCGAAGTAATCCATGCCCTTGCCGCGCATGAATGCGTCCTGGATGCCGCGGAAATCGATCCAGAGGTGCGACAGCTGGTGCGTGAAGAACGATCCGGCGTAAAGAAAGTCGTATCCGTAGCAGTGCTTCCACTCGTAGGTCGAGCACCACGAGGCGTAGCCGCCATCGGACAGCGGATGCGTGGGCGAGCCGAGCGCCAGCATGTAGAGCAGGAGCGCCTCGTCGTATCCCTCCCAGCGAAACGGCAGGAAGCCGCTCTCGGGCTTCCAGCCATGCGTCAGCGTCGCGCCCCGGTCCTGGGCCCAGCGCCAGTCGGCGCGGCGGTAGAGCGCGTCGGCGAGGCCGCGGATCTCGCGCTCGCCGGGCGTGCCGGCGTCGAAATAGGCGGCGGCCGTCAGCATGCCGGCCAGCAGGAAAGCGCTGTCCACGGTCGACAGCTCGCATTGCCAGGCGCGCCGCCCGGTCTGCATGTCGAGAAAATGGTAGTAGAAGCCCTGGTAGCCGGTGGCATCGGCTTCGGGGCCCTGCGGACTGCCCGAAAAAAAACGCAGCGTCGCGAGCGTGCGCTCCACCGCGGCGGCGCGCGTCATGAAGCCGCGCTCGACCCCCACCGGGTAGGCTGCCAGCGCAAAGCCGGTGGCGGCGATGCTGGCGGGCCAGTCCGGCGCCGTCTTGTCGATCACGAGCCCGTTGGCGGGATTGGTCTCGTGCACGAAGTAGCTGAAGGACTCGCGCTGGAGGATTTCCAGCTCCTCTTCGACGGTCAGTCTCTGCCGGTTCATGGTTCGAGCAGGCGGCGGACCGCGCGCGCAATCACGAGTTCTTCGTTGGTGCGCATGACGCGGACCTTGACGCGGGCGGCGGCAACCGAGACCAGATCCGCGTTCGCTGCATTTCGCGGAGGATCGAGTTCGATGCCGAGAAACCCGAGTCCGGCGCAAATTCTCTCGCGCACGGCGCCTGCGTTCTCCCCGACGCCGCCCGCAAAGACCAGCGCGTCCAGCCCGCCCAGCGCGGCGGCGAAGGCGCCGATCCATTTGCTGACCTGGTAGCAGAACAGCGCGATGGCGTCCGCCGCGCGCGGATCTTCGGCCTCGCGCCGCAGCAGGTCGCGCATGTCGGAACTGGTTTCGGAGACGCCGAGCAGTCCGGACTTGAAATAGACCAGCTCGTCGAACTGCTTCGCGTCCATGCCTTCGCTGCGCGCCAGGTAACCCGCAAGGCCGGGATCGAGATCGCCCGAGCGGGTGCCCATGGGTACGCCCGCCGCCGGGGTGAACCCCATGCTCGTATCGATGGGCTTGCCGTCGCGCACCGCGGCGAGGCTGGCGCCGTTTCCGAGGTGCGCAAGGATGATCCGGCCTTTCGCGGCAACGGCTCCTTCGATGCGCGCCAGTTCTCCCATCAGAAACTCGTAGGAAAGCCCGTGAAATCCGTAGCGGCGGACGCCTTGCGCTTCGTACCTGCGCGGGATCGGCAGGAGTTGCGCCACGCGAGGCAGGTCATGGTGGAAAGCAGTATCGAAGCAGGCGACCTGCGGCAGCCGCGGGAACCGGCGCTGCAACGCCTCCATCAGGGAGATTTCTTCAGGCAGGTGCGCCGGATCCAGCGGGATGAGCCGGCGCAATTCCGCCAGCAGATCCGGGGCTACCCGTTGCGGCTCGTGATATTTCGGCCCGCCGTGAACGACACGGTGCCCCACCGCAATCAAGCCGCCGTCCCTTTCGTGGTCTTCCACCCAAGCCATCAGCGCGGCCCCTGCGGTCCGCGCGAAGGTTTCGCTCAGCGCCAGGCGCAACGGCTGCTCCGCGGCGAACGACGCGACCTTGATGCCCGACGAGCCGCCATTGACCGTCAGGATGCTTTTTCCTGCTGATTTCATGCCGACAGCGCTTCGTAACCGGAGATCACGTCGAACAGTTCCTCGTCGATGGATTCCT
Organism: uncultured Bordetella sp.; assembly: GCA_964587635.1. Classification (GTDB taxonomy): domain Bacteria; phylum Pseudomonadota; class Gammaproteobacteria; order Burkholderiales; family SG8-39; genus RBG-16-66-20. The sequence goes on along the minus strand of CAZPNH010000347.1, from coordinate 1,263 downwards.
GCCGGACGCGGTGAAACCTGCCGTTCAGCGTTACCAGGATTTCTTCGATGTTTTTTTCCGCCCGCTGCATCGCCGCCAGGCGGCTGGCGTTTTCGCTGGCGAGGGACTCCGCGCAGGCCTGGAACAGCAGCACGAAGAGGTATCCCCGGATGAATGCCTGCAGCGCCGCCGGGGTTCCTTCGATGACCTCCGGCGGATTTCTGGTCGGCCAGGGCAGTGCAGCCAGCTTGTCTTGCCAGAGGCGATCCAGCGGCAGCAGCTGCCTGCTGACGGGTTCGTAAACGGCGCCGGATTTCGGGTGGTTGTAGAAGAGATGGACTTCCGCGACCTCGCCGCGCTCGCGGGCAGCCTCGATTTCGATGAGGATCCGGCCGACGAGCGGCGTGATGGCGCCGACGGAGGCCGGAACGGTCAGCAGGCCGGCGCGGGGAGGGCCGATGTCCGCCAGGAGAGGCTGTATGCGCTCTCCGACCGCCCAGATTTTCCTGGTTTTACCGGGCAAGGACTTGAGCGTGCGCGCGGTGAATTCCGCCAGCACTTCATTGAACCGGCCGACGAGGCCCTGGTCCGAACCGAAGACGACTGCGCCGGTGGCTACCCCGTCCCGCGGCCTTTTGCCCGCTGCGGGCGCAGGCGGCGCGGCCTGGCGGAAGCACGCCGCCAATCCAAGTTCCACCGTGCGGTAGTAGTCATCGAGCGATTGCACCGCCTTTTCGTATTGTCCGATGCTCGAGGCCGCCAGGGCCTTCATCGAGCGGACGACGGCTTCGAGATCTCCTGCGCCGGCGATTTTTCTACGCAGATCCTCCGTCGTCCCGCTCATGGCGCAGGCTGGAACGACGCGAGTGTCCGGGTGGCGATCCCGAGAATCGCCTTTCGGTCGGCGTCGCTCAATTTGTCGGCCGACGTGATTCGCCCCACGACGTCGGCGGGAATTTCCGCCGCCGCCGTCCGCAGCGCGCGCTCGGCATCGGCCGCCTTGTCGAGCGGCACCCGGTCGAGGAGGCCGGCCGTCAGGGCCAGCAGCACGGCGATCTGTTCGAGCAGCGATACCGGCTGGGATTCCGGCTGCTTTAGGCACGCGCGGATGCGCTGCCCATGATCGATGGTCCGGCGCGTGGAATCATCGAGGCGGGTGCCGAACCGGGCGAACGTTTCCAGTTCCTCGAACTGCGAATAGGCGAGCTTGAGATCGCCCGCGACGGCGCGGTAGGCCGCCCGCTGCGCCGCGCCGCCCACCCTCGAGACGGACTTGCCGACGTC
>CAZPNH010000346.1:3325-3541 GCA_964587635.1 uncultured Bordetella sp. | reverse complement strand
CGTTCAAGTCCGCTTCCGAGGGAACGATGGCCGGCGTGCCTTGATAGATCTCCGCGCGGTCGCGCTGCGGGTCGAAGGTAATGATGTTCGCCGCGCGGATCTTGGCCCCGGCGGCCTTCTTGCCGCCGACGACGCAATGCGCCGCCGTAACGACGAACCCAACGCGCGTTTTCGAGTCGTAGGCAATCGGCGTGCCCGTACAATACTCGATGAAGG
>CAZPNH010000346.1:0-3315 GCA_964587635.1 uncultured Bordetella sp. | reverse complement strand
CCACACCATCATACCGGCGGCCAACTTTTGCAAAGCGGCGCTCTTGGGCGCCTTCGCGACGGAACAGACGGACGCGTAGGCGATGTGCGGCGCGCGCGCGTTCGACTGCGTGATGTCCGGAAGACACTTGAACGCCGAAGGAATCGCCGCGTTATCGAGCACCGCTGCGGGCGCCGAGAGCGGCACCGGCGGGGTGCCGGTTCCGCCCGAGCCGCATCCGGCGAGTAGGGCCCGGCGATCCTGAGGAAGCGGTACAGGCCGAGAAATTCGTCCTTGAAATGCGAAGCGAGCGCGCGGCGCAGGGTGTTGCGTGATGCGTGCAGCGCATCCGGGTCGACGACGTCCACCTGCTCCGCGAGGAAGGTCTCCGAGGGCAGGGCCAGTACTTCGGCGACGAAGGCGGGGTCCTTTTCCTTGAGAACTTGCTTGACGGAATTCAGGAACGCATCCGTCGGCAAGCCACCGCGTTCAAGAATGATCTCCGCGGCCAGCCGCTGCGCCGCCTCCCATCGGTTGAACGGATCGTCGTCGTGCGCCAGCAGGTGCACCAGGTCCGCTTCGCTGTAGGGGTAGTTGAGGATCACCGGCGCCGAGAAGCCGCGCAGCAGGGAAGGAACGGGCTTGCTTTTGACTTTGAAGGCGAATTTTTCTTCCGGTTTTTTGATCGAGAGGACTTGTTCCTCATCTCCGATCTTCACCGTGAACGGAATGTGGAACGGTGGATTCATCGATTGGCGGACGGAAAGAACAAACTCGCCATCCTTGTAGACCCCGGAACAATCCAGGACTGGCGTGCCCGGCACGTCGTACCAGCGGCGGAACTGCGACAGGTCCACGCCCGACGCATCCTGCATCGCCTGCACGAAATCGTCGCAGGTGACCGCTTGCCCGTCGTGGCGCTTGAAATACAGCTTCATGCCGTCCTGGAATTTCCTCTCGCCCAGCAGCGTGTGCTGCATGCGCACCACTTCCGCGCCTTTCTCGTACACCGTCATGGTGTAGAAGTTGCGGATCTCCACGTAGGACTGCGGCCGTACCGGGTGGGCCATCGGGCCGGCATCCTCGGGGAATTGCGCGGCGCGCAGGTTGCGCACCTCCTGGATGCGCGTCACCGCGCGCGAGTAGGTGTCGGCGCCGTATTCCTGGTCGCGGAACACGGTGAGGCCCTCCTTGAGCGACAGCTGGAACCAGTCGCGGCAGGTGACGCGGTCCCCGGTCCAGTTGTGGAAATACTCGTGCGCCACCACGCGGTCGATGTTCAGGTAGTCCGTGTCGGTGGCGGTGTCCGGGCGCGCGAGGATGTACTTGGTGTTGAAGATGTTGAGGCCCTTGTTCTCCATCGCGCCGGAATTGAAGTCGCCGACCGCGACGATCTTGTATTCGTCCAGGTCGAGCGCGAGGCCGAAGCGCTTCTCGTCCCAGGCGATGGCGCGCTTCAGGCAATCCATGGCCCAGGGGGTCTGGTCGAGCTTGCCGGGCTCGACGTAGATAAAGAGCTTTTTGTCCTTGTACGAATCCTCGAGGACTTGCAGGTTCGCGGCGACGAGCGCGAAGAGGTAGGAGGGCTTCGGGAACGGATCCTCGAAGGTCGCCCAGCCGTCGCCCGAGGCGACGAGATTGCCGTTGGAGAGCAATACCGGGTATCGCTGACTGTCGGCGCGAACGGTGACGGTGTAGACCGCGAGATTGTCCGGCCGGTCTAGGAACCAGGTGATGCGGCGGAAGCCCTGCGCCTCGCATTGCGTGACGAAGCCGCTCTTGGTCGCGTAGAGGCCCTCGAGCTTGGTGTTCTTCTGCGGAATGATGCGCGTCACCGTTTCCAGCGTGAAGGCATCGGGAACGCCGACGAGGGTCAGGTTTTCCGCCGTGACCTGGTGCGCTTTGTCCTTGCCATCCAGCCGCAGGGAGACCAGTTCCAGTTCGTCGCCATCGAGCACGAGAGGCGCATCCGTTGCCCTGGACGCCGGATTGCGGCGGACGGCGAGGGTAGCCTTGACGAGGGCGTCGTCCGCGCGGATGTCGACGTCGAGCGTTACCCGTTCGATGAGGAATGCCGGCGGTGCGTAGTCCTTGAGGAGTATGGCCTGAGCTTGAGCTTCGCGCATTCCGCTAGACTAGCCGTTGCCATGACCGTCCGCAACGCGCTGCGCGAGCTTCTCGCGCTCACCGGCCTGCAGGAGAAGCCGGAGGTCGCGTTCAGCGGCGGCGATCCCGTGTTTCCCACGCCGTATCGCGTCGGTACCGCCGGCGCCGCCGTGCTCGGCGCGGTGGGCCTGGCGGTATCCGACCTGTGGTTCCTCAGAACCGGAAGATCGCAGCGCGTGTCGGTGGGCGTGCGCGCCGCTGCCGCCGCCATGCGCAGCGCGCGCTATTTGAAGATCGACGGCCAGTCGCCGAAGGAAATCTGGGATCCGCTGAGCGGCTACTACCCGGTGAAGGACGGCTGGGTCAGCATCCACTGCAATTTCTCGAACCACCGCGATGCGGCGATGAAAGTGCTCGGCAATCCACCCGATCGCGCCGCCGCTGAGAAGGCGAGCAGCGCCTGGGACGGGCTCGCGCTTGAGGATGCGATACACGCGGCGAAAGGCTGCGCCGGCTTCGCGCGCCGTGCCGCGGAGTGGGCAATGCACCCGCATTCCGCGGCGGTCGCCACGCAGCCGCTGGTCGAAATAAAGAAAATCGGCGAAGCGCCCGCGCAAGCCCTGCCGGACGGAAAACGGCCGCTGGCGGGCGTGCGGGTGCTGGATCTCACGCGCGTGCTCGCGGGTCCCACTTGCGCGCGTACGCTGGCCGAGCACGGCGCGGACGTGCTCAAGATCGCCGGGCCGCACCTGCCGGACTCGGGATCGTCCGAATTCGACACGGGCATCGGCAAGCTGCAGGCGTTTCTCGACCTGCGTATGCCGGCGGGTGTCGAAACCTTGCGCGGGCTGCTGAAGGAAGGCGACGTGTTTTCGCAGTCGTTCCGCCCGGGCACGCTCGCTGCGCGGGGATTTTCGCCGGAAGAGGCCGCGAAGCTGCGGCCGGGCATCGTCTACGTGACGCTGAGCGCCTGGGGAACCGAGGGGCCGTGGCGCGCGCGGCGCGGCTTCGACAGCATCGTGCAGACCGTGAGCGGCATGGCCTTTGCGCAGGGCGCCGGGTCTGAGCCTCCAAAGCCCAGGCTGATGCCGGTCTCGGCGATTGACTATGTCAGCGGCTACCTGATGGCCTGCGGCGCGATGGTCGCGCTCGCCCGGCGCGCGCGCGAGGGCGGCAGCTGGCTGGTGCGGGTGTCGCTCGCGAGGACGGGGAAGTGGATCGTGGACCGGG
>CAZPNH010000345.1:0-3548 GCA_964587635.1 uncultured Bordetella sp. | reverse complement strand
GTGGAAGTGCTGAAGCAATTCAATACCCTGCCGCCGGCGGTGGCGCATTGCTTTACCGGCACGCGAGAGGAACTGCATGCCTATCTCGACCTCGGCCTCTACATCGGCATCACCGGCTGGATCTGCGATGAGCGGCGCGGCGCGCACCTGCTCGAACTGGTCAGAGACATTCCCGCCGACCGGCTGCTGCTGGAAACGGATGCGCCCTACCTCACGCCGCGCGACATGCGGCCGCAACCCAAGGCGCGCAGGAACGAGCCCTCGTTCCTGCCCCACATCCTGCAAACGGTAGCGCGTGCGCTCGGCAAGCCCGCCGGGCAGGTGGCAGAAGAAACCACGCGCAACGCAGGAACGTTCTTTAACCTGCCGTGAATATCGTCCAGTTCCTGCTGCAGAATGCACGCCGGTTGCCCAATCAGCCGGCCATCGCAACCGGTGACCGGGTAGTGCATTCTTATGCAAGCCTCTCTCTTCGCGCCGCACGGCTGGCAAGCGGCCTGATTTCCAAGTTCAACCTGAAGGCGGGCGACCGCGTCGCCTTCGCCATGAAGAACTGCCCGGAATACTGGGAACTGCTGTTCGCCTGCTGGTACGCCGGCCTCGCCGCGGTGCCGATGAACGCCAAGCTGCACGCGAAAGAGTTCGAGTACATCACCGGCAATTCCGGCGCCCGCGCCTGTTTTTTAGATCCGAAGGAATTTCAGGGCCTCGCCGGCGAACCGCAGCCACCCGCGGAAACGCAGCCCGGCGACCTTGCCTGGCTGTTCTACACCAGCGGCACCACCGGCGTGCCCAAGGGCGTGATGCTCACGCACCGCAACCTGCTCTTAGCGTCGCAGGCCTACTTCGCCGACATCGACAAGCTCGGGCCGCAGGACGCGATCCTGCACCCCGCGCCGCTGTCGCACGGCTCGGGACTCTACGGCCTGCCGCATTTCGCCGCCGGCGCGGTCAACGTCATTCCGGAGAGCGGCGGCTTCGACGCGGCGGAAATCTTCGACCTCATGGACCGCTGGCCGAACGCCTCCTTCTTCGCCGCGCCGACCATGATCGTGCGGCTGCTGGCCAGCCCGGCGGCGCGCAGGCCGGCGGCGCTCAAGACCATCATCTACGGCGGCGCGCCGATGTATGTCGCCGACGCGCTGCGCGCCATCGACCTGTTCGGCCCGCGCCTGTACCAGCTGTTCGGGCAGGGCGAGAGCCCGATGACCATCACCGGCCTGCCCCAGTCTTTTCATGCGAGCAAAACCCATCTCGAAACCTGCGGCACCGCGCGCACCGGCGTCGAAGTGAAAGTGCTGGAATCCGGCGAGATCGCGACGCGCTCGGACTGCGTGATGGCCGGCTACTGGCGCAATCCGGAGGCGACGGCAGCCGCGCTGCAGGACGGCTGGCTGCACACCGGCGACATCGGCCGCATGGACGAGCAGGGCTTCCTGACGATCCTCGACCGCTCGAAGGACATGATCATCTCGGGCGGCTCGAACATCTACCCGCGCGAAATCGAGGAAGTGCTGCTGCGCCACCCGGCCGTCGCCGAATGCTCGGTCGTCGGGCGGGCGCATCCGGAATGGGGAGAAGAGGTTGTCGCCTTCGTGGTTCTGAATGCAAAGGATTTGAAAATCCCGCCGGAAGAATTCGACCGCCTCTGCCTCGAGAACATCGCGCGCTTCAAGCGCCCGAAGGAGTACCGCTTCGTCGAGGCGCTGCCGAAGAACAATTACGGAAAAGTCTTGAAGACGGAATTGCGCAAGCGCCTATAATCGGGCGTACATGGACCGCCGCCCCGTCATCATGGTCGCCGACGATTCCGAGGACATCCGGAACCTGTTCGGCATCATGCTGAAGAAGAACTACGACGTGAAGTTCGCGGTCAACAGCGACGAAACGCTGGCCGGCGCCGACACCGACCCCCTGCCCGACCTGATCCTGCTCGACATCGAGATGCCCGAGCTGGACGGCTACGAGGTCTGCGCGCGCCTCAAGGCCAACCCCTCGCTCGCCCACATCCCGGTGATTTTCGTCACCGCCCGCGCCGATCCCAAGGACCAGGCGCGCGGGCTCATGGCCGGCGCGGTGGACTACATCACCAAGCCGATCAGCGCGCCCATCACCATGCTGCGCGTGAAAACCCAGCTCGCGCTGGTGGACCAGCGGCGCGCGCTGGAAGACCAGATCGCCGCGCGCACCGAGGAGCTGCACGAGACGCGCCTGGAGCTGATCCAGCGCCTCGCGCGCGCCATGGAATTCCGCGAAGGCGGCCTCACCAACCGGGTGCTGCGCGTCGGCGAATACGTCGGCGTGCTCGCGCACTCGCTCGGGCTGAAGAGCAAGGTGGTGGAGATTCTCTCGCAGGCCGCGCCGCTCTACGACATCGGCAAGATGGGCGTGCCGGAGCACATCCTCACGAAAAGCGATGCGCTGAACGCCGCGGAATGGGAAGCCATGCGCAAGCACCCCGAGATCGGCGCCGGCATCATCGGCGAGCACAAGGATCCGCTGCTCGAGCAGGCGCGCATCATGGCGCTCACCCACCACGAGCGCTGGGACGGCACCGGCTATCCGAAAAAGCTCAAGGGCAATGCCATCCCCGTGCCGGGCCGCATCATGGCCGTGGCCGATTCCTTCGAGGCCATGACCTCGACCCAGCGCCACCGCAGCCCGATATCGTCCGTGGAAGCGGCCAAGATCATCGCCGCCGAATCCGGCAAGCAGTTCGACCCGGCCGTGGTCGCCGCCTTCATGAAGGTGGTGAAGTACTTCGACGAAATCCGCAGCCGCTACAAGGACGAACTCGAGGGGATCCACGACCTCAACTTCGCGCCGGCGAAGAAGAAGTAACGCGGCCCTACCAGTCGGTCGGCTGGTAGTCCTTGAGAAATTTCCCCCAGACGTGTTCGCCGGTATTGATGCCGGCGATGATGGGATCGGCGATGCGCGCCGCGCCGTCCACGATGTCCAGTGGCGGGTGAAAGCGGTGCTCGGCGGTCTTGCGAGCCGCGATCTCGACCGGATCCTCGTCGGTGACCCAGCCGGTGTCGACGCTGTTCATGTGGATGCCGTCGCCGTGATAGTCGGCCGCGGAGGTGCGCGTCATCATGTTCAGCGCCGCCTTGGCCATGTTGGTGTGCGGATGGCGCGTGGTCTTGAAGTTCCGGTAGAACTGGCCTTCGACGGCGGAGACGTTGACGATGTGCTTGTCGCGCCCGGGCGTGCGCAGCATGAGCGGCTTGAGGCGCGCGTTGAGGACGAACGGCGCGACGGCGTTCACCAGCTGCACTTCGAGGAATTCCACCGACGACACCTCGTCCAGCAGCAGCCGCCACGAGTTTCGCCCGCGCAAGTCCACCTGCTGCAGGTCCTGGTCGAGCACGCCCGCGGGGAAGAGCCCCTTGCTCTCGAAATATTCCTCCGGCAGCAGCTTCACCTGGGAGAGCTCGGGCGCGCTTGGAATTTCAGAAATGAGCTTTACCTGAGAACCTGACAGCGCGACCTTTTCCCCTTCCATCATGTGCGCGTAGAAATCCGGCGGCCGGCGCACGGTCTGG
>CAZPNH010000344.1:0-3552 GCA_964587635.1 uncultured Bordetella sp. | reverse complement strand
CGCAGGTCGCGGTGTCGGTGGTGGTGGTGGCGGCGGCGGCCTGGGCGCTGGGCGCATCCATCCGCGTCGCGCTGGTCGTCGGCATGGGCTTCGCGATGTCCTCCACCGCGATCGGCCTCGCCACGCTGCAGGAAAAGAACCTGCTGCCCACGCCAGGCGGCCAGGCGAGCTTCTCGGTGCTGCTGTTCCAGGACCTGGCGGTGATTCCCCTGCTGCTGCTGCTCGGATTGCTCTCGTCGGAAAACAAGACCCACAGCATCGACTGGATGGCCGCGGCGAAAGCGGTGGGCATGATCGTGCTGCTGATCGCCGCGGGCCGCTTCCTCCTGCGGCCGGTGCTGCGCTACGTCGCCAACACGCGGCAGCGGGAGATATTCGTCGGCTTCGCCCTGCTGCTCGTGATCGGCGTCGCGGGGCTCATGGAACAGGTGGGGTTGTCCACCGCGCTGGGCGCCTTCCTCGGCGGCGTGCTGCTCGCCGACTCGGAATACCGCCACCAGCTGGAACTGGACATCGAGCCGTTCAAGGGCCTGCTGCTCGGCCTGTTCTTCATCGCGGTGGGCATGTCGGTGGACATGGGCCTGTTCGCGCGCTCGCCGATCCTGGTGCTGTCGATCGCCTTCGGCATCGTGGCGCTGAAAATCGTCCTGCTCTACCCGATCGCCAAGACCTTCGGCTTCTGCGGCCGCGCCGACGCCACGCTGTTCGCCATCGCGCTGTCGCAGGTCGGCGAATTCGCCTTCGTGCTGTTCGGCGCCGCCGGCAGCATCCTGCCGCGTCCCACGCTCGACCTGCTGAACGCCGCGGTCGCGGTGTCCATGCTGAGCACGCCGCTGCTGATGATGCTCTACGAGAAGCTGCTGGCGCCGCTGTTCCTGCAGGTCGAGGAACGGGCCGCCGACACCATCGACGAGACCAACCCGGTGATCATCGCCGGCTTCGGCCGCTTCGGCCAGGTGGTGCAGCGCGTGCTCGCCGGCCTGAAAATCAAGGCCACCGTCGTGGACCACGACCCGAACCAGATCGAACTCGTGCGCCGCTTCGGCAGCAAGGCCTACTACGGCGACGCCACGCGCCTCGACCTGCTGGAAGCCGCGGGCGCGCGCAAGGCGAAGCTGCTGGTGGTCGCCGTAGACAATCCGGAGAGCGCGCTGCAGATCGTCACCGAGGCGCGCAAGCACTTCCGCCACCTTAAGCTCGTCGTGCGCGCGCGCAGCCGCACCGATGCCTTCGAGTTCGCCGACATGGGCGTGGACTCGATCCGCGAGACCTTCGGCTCCGCGCTGGACGCCGCCGAGAGCGCGCTGCACTACCTCGGCTACAGGCCCATCGCCGCGCGGCGCATCATCACGCGCTTCCGCCGCCACGACGCGCAGACCATCGTCCAGCAGGCCAGGCACCGCAAGGACACGAAGAAGCTGATCACCCTCGCGCAGCAGGGGCGCCAGGATCTGGAGCAGCTGCTGGCGACGGAAACCGGGGCGAAGCCCTAGCTCTTATTCAGCGATGGCCTTCATGCATGACGTCGCGCCCGCGGTCTTCTCCGTGGTGGTCCGACTCGAAGTGCGGACGCTCCCACGGGCGGCCGCCGCCACTGTGGTAGCCGATGCGCCCGCCCCATTGGCCGTACCAGCATCCGGCGCAGTAGGTGGTCGAAAAGAAGTACGGATCAGCGGGGTTGACGACGATTCCCGGGACTGGAACGTCCACCCGCACCCGCCCCGGCTCCACGACGCAGGCAGCCAACAACAGCGCCGTTGCGCCAACCATCGCCCATCTCGCGCTCACGTTCATAGACCCTCCAGTCGTTGATAGTGAGACATCAATAAACCGATAGCAAGGGACAGTCAACCGCGCGGCAGACCCGTGCCACGCTCATCCCTTGAAGGCAATGCCTTTCTCCGTGAAAGTCTCCAGCGCGATGCGGTGGGCGTCGTTGGAGGCGGGAATGCCGCAGTAGAGCGCGACCAGCAGGCAGACCTCGCGGATTTCCTCGGGTGTGCAGCCGTTGTTGAGCGCGCCGTTCATGTGCACCTTGAATTCGGCGGCGCGGTTGATGGCCGCGGTCATGCCGAGTACCACCAGGCTGCGGATTTTGCGTTCCAGCCCGGGGCGCGCCCAGATGTCGCCGTAGGCGTAGGCGTTGACGATGTTCTGCAGCGGCGCACCATAGTCGCCGGTGGCGTTCATGCGCTTCTCGACGGCCTCTGTTCCGAAAATTTCCTTGCGGATAGCGAGGCCGCGCTTGTACAGTTCCTGGGTATCCATGCCGTGTTCTCCTGTGAGGGGAAATCGATGATACCCGCGATCAAAAAGCTGCTGGCCGCTGCCGCACTGGTGCTCGCCGCCGGCGCCGCGCTGGCGCAGGCGTGGCCGGCGCACACGGTCAAGCTGGTGGTGCCCTACCCACCCGGCAGCTCGCCGGACAGCGTCGGCCGCATCGTCGCGCAGCAGATGCAGGAAGCGCTCGGCCAGCCGGTCATCGTGAGCAACGTGTCGGGCGCGCTCGCTAAGCTCGGGACGGCTGAGGTCGCGCACGCTGCGCCCGACGGCTACACCATCCTGCTGACTACGAATACGCCTCACGCGGCAAACGTCGCTCTGTTCAAGGAGCTGCCCTACGATCCGGTGAAGGACTTTGCACCCATCGTGCGCCTAATCACGACCTCGATGGTGATGTTGGTCAAAGCGGATTTCCCGGCTAACAGCTTGAAGGAATTCATCGTCCACGCAAAATCCAAACCGCTGGGCTTGAGCGCCGGATACGGCTCGGCCGCTTCCATCCTTTCCATCGCCAAACTCAGATCAGCCGCGGGTTTCAAAACCCTGGATGTGGAGTACAAAGGCGTGCCGCAGGCGATCACCGACGTGCTCGGCGGACAGGTTGATTTCACTTTCGGCGATTTCGCCGTGTCGATGCCGCAGATCCAGGGCGGCAAGATGAAAGGACTAGGCGTGACATCGCCCGCACGCACGCCGCTCGCGCCCGAGCTGCCCGCCATCGCGGAGATGTTTCCCGGTTTCGAGACGCGCATCTGGTACGGGCTGGTGGCGCCCGCGGGCACCCCGCGCGCCATCGTCGTGAAGCTGCACGACGTCGTCGCCGCGAGCCTCGCCAAAGCCGACGTGAAAGCGCGGCTCGCTGGCCTGGGGCTGGAAGCCGCGCCGATGCAGCCGGAGGAATTCGCCGACTTCATCAAGCGGGAAATCGCCAAGTGGACCAAAGAGGTCCGGGAAGCCGGGATCGAGCCGCAGTGATCGACGCCGCCATCGTCGGCCTGGGACGCTGGGGCCGCGCCCTGGTCGAATCCGTGCAGGGAAAAAGCAGCGGCCTGCGCTTCGTGCTCGGCGTCGATCCGGACCCGCAGGCGCGCGAATTCGCCGCGCGGCACGGGCTGAAGTTTTCCACCGACGATGCCGACGCGCTCTCGGACCTCGCGGTCAACGCGCTCGTGCTCGCCACGCCGCACTCGCTGCACCTGCAGCAGGTCGTGGCGGCGGCGCGCGCCGGCAAGCCGGTGTTCTGCGAGAAGCCGCTCGCGCTCACGCAGG
>CAZPNH010000343.1:0-3555 GCA_964587635.1 uncultured Bordetella sp. | reverse complement strand
ATTGACCGACCCGTTCGAGAAACAGGCGGCGGTTCGCCAGACCGGTGAGCACGTCGTAATAGGCGATGTAGTCGGCCCGGTCCTGCTTTTCGAGCTTGTCGATCGCGAACGCGATGTCGCCGGCCAGCTCGTTCAGCAGCTTCATCTCCGCTTCGTCGAAAAACCCGGGGTCCGCCGCATGCAGCCCGATCACGGCGACCGGTTCTCCCGCGATCATCAGGGGCAGGATCACCAGCGAACCGATGTCCCGCGACTTGTGCGCCTCCTTGTAGAGGACCCTCGGGTCGTCCTGTGCGTCATTCACGATGACCGCCCGCTTTTCCCTCACGGCGATCGCTGGCGGCCCGTATCCCAGGGGTTCGTCGTCCTGCGTCGACATGCGTTCACTGACGTCGTCCAGCAGGCCGTTCTCGGCGCCCGCCGAGGCGACCGGCACGACCTTCATGGCGCTGCGGTCCACGATGCCGATCCAGGCCATCTTGAAATCGCCCTGCTGCACGGCGATCCGGCAGGCATCCGTGAACAGCTGCTCGCGGTCGTGCACGCGCACGATGAGCGAGTTGATGGCGCTCAGCACGGCGTACACGCGGTTGAGCCGCCGGATCTTCCGGTCCGCCGCGTTGCGCTCGGTGATGTCGCTGGCCGTGCAGACGATGATCCAGCCCTGGTCGGTCTGCAGCGCGCGCCGGCGTGTTTCGACCGGAATCAGCGAACCGTTCTTGTGCCGGTATTCGCCCTCGATCTTGCTCGGACTGCTGCGCTGGTCCGCGATGATCGCGTCGTAGTCGCGCTCCAGGGTATCCCGGTCGGCGCTGAACAGGTCCATCGGCGTTGAGCCGATCAATTCCTGACGGGTGCGGCCGACCATATCGCAGAGCGTCTGGTTGACATCGACGTAGCGCAGGCTCGTCCGGTCCACGAGAACAATGGCCTCCCCCGAAATTTCCATCGCCGAGCGGAAGCGGTGCAGTTCCGCCGAGCGCGCCTTGATCTCCTGCTCCAGGATCACGTTGTGGTTTTTCTGCAAATCGGCGAGCAGCTTCAGGCGCAGCAGGTTGCGCACCCTGAGCCACAATTCACCCCGGTCGACCGGCTTGGTGATGAACTCCTCCACCCCCGCGTCGAGGCCCGCCAGCCGGGAGCCGCGGTCGATGAGTGCGGTGACCATGATGATCGGGATGCTCGACGTGGCCGCGTCGGACTTGAGCTTCCTGGCGACCTCGTAGCCGTCCATGCCCGGCATCATGACGTCGAGCAGGATCAGGTCGGGCGCCTGCTGCGCGATGGACGCCAGCGCCTCCTCGCCGCTGGCGGCGCTGCGCGTGCGGTAGCCCTCCGGTTGCAGCAGCGTTTCGAGCAGCTTGCGGTTGTGGATTTCGTCGTCGACTACGAGGATGCTGGCGGCGGAATCCGTCATGGCGCCTGCGGCTGCACTTTGGCGAGAAGCGCGTCGATCGCGGCGAACAGTTCCTGGTAGCGCAGCGGTTTGGCGATGTAGCCATCGCAGCCGGCGACTTTGGTCTTCTCCTGGTCCTCCTTCATCGCCATGGCGGTAAGCGCGATGACGGGAATGGCGGCGGTTGCCGGATCCTTTTTCAGCAGCGCCGTCGCCGCCAGGCCATCCATGCCGGGCAGCTGGATGTCCATCAGGATCAGGTCGGGCCGTTCGGAGCGCGCCATCGTCAGGCCCGTTTCCGCATCGTCGGCACACAGAGCGACATGGCCCGCCTTGTGCAGCAGAAGGGTGGCCAGCTTCATGTTGGCGGGGTTGTCTTCAACGATCAGTATTCTGGCCATCGGTCCTCCTCTCTAATGCGTCAGCAACGCACGCCTGACTTCGGTGATGAATCCGACCCGGTTGAAACCGGCCTTGGCGACGATGTTGATCGTCTTCTCCGCATTGCTGTTGAGGGCGTCGCGATCCTCCTTGGTGATCTGCTTGGCGGTGACAACCAGGATCGGGATGCGCGCCGTCTCGGGCCTGGCCTGCAGCGCGAGCACGACGTCGAAGCCGCTCACCTCCGGCATCATCAGGTCGAGCAGAATCAGGTCCGGCCGCAGGCGCTGCGCCAGGGAGATCGCCTCGTTGCCGCCGTAGGCGCGCACCACCGTGTAAGCCGGGCTCGGCAGGAACGCCGCGATCACCTCGACCGCCTTGGGGTCGTCGTCCACGACCAGCACCGTGCGCGTGTGGCCCTGGGCCGGATGCAGGCCGAGGTTGGCCAGCGAGGTTTTCAGCTGGGCGCGGCTGATCGGCTTCTGCAGCACCGCCGCCGCGCCGTCGTTGAGCGCCACGTTGCTGTCCGCCATGCCGGAGATGATCACCACCGGCACGCTGGCCAGCGCGCTCGTTTCCCGTATGCGCAGCAGGAATTCCCAGCCGTCCATGCCCGGCAATTTGATGTCGAGCGTGATCAGGCTCAGGTCCTGCTGCGGCGCCAGCATCAGCGCCGCCTCGGCGCTGGCTGCGCGCAGCACGGTGAATCCCTCGGCTTCGAGCAGAAGGCGCACCAGGTCCGCCGCGAGGTCGTCATCCTCGACCACCAGCGCGATGCGCTCCTTGGGCTCGATCGCGGAATCTGCGCCCGCTGCCCTGGGGGCGGCGACCGCCTGGACCGAAGCCCGCATGGGCAGCCAGGCGGCGAAACATGCGCCCTCGCCCTCCGTGCTCGCCACCGCCACGGTGCCGCCGTGCAGATCCGCCAGCAGCTTGACCATCGCCAGGCCGAGGCCGGTGCCTTCGAATTTCCGGGCCAGGCTGCTGTCGATCTGGCTGAAGGCCTGGAACAGCTTGGCCATGTTCTCCGTCGATATGCCGATCCCGCTGTCGCGCACGCTGATTTCGAGGAATTCGCCGAACTCGTTGTCGGCCAGCGAAAAACGGTGCACCGGCCAGGCGCCGGGCAGCGTGCCGACGCTGCTGCGCGGCACGCGCCTGGCGCGCAGCAGCACGCGCCCGCCGTTGGCGCTGAACTTGACGGCGTTCGAAAGCAGGTTGTAGACAATCTGCTTGGTCTTGCGCATGTCCAGCTCGGGGACGCCCAGGTCGTCGTCCGACTCGAACTGCAGGGAGATGCGCTGCGCCGCGGCCTTTTCCTTGACGATGGTGAGGCTGCCCGCCAGCAGGCTTTTCAGGTCCACCGGCTCCAGCTCGAGCGCCATCATGCCGGCCTCGACTTTCGACAGGTCGAGGATGTCGTTGATCAGGGACAGCAGGTGCTGGCCGCTGGTGAAGATGTCGCCGATGTATTCGTGCTGGGTGTCGCTCATGTTGCCGATCAGCCCGTCCTTGAGCGCCTCCGAAAAGCCGATGATGGCGTTCAGCGGCGTGCGCAATTCGTGCGACATGGTCGCGAGGAATTCCGATTTCATGCGGCTCGCGTGCTCGAGCTCGACGTTCTTTTCCTGCAGCGTGCGCTCGAACCGCTTCAGCTCGGTCACGTCGCGCGCCGCGGCGAATACTCCCTGCAGCTTGCGGTCGCGGTTGTGGAAAGTGCCGGCGTTGTACGACACCACCGTTTCTACGCCGTCCAGGGCGCGCACCGTCAGTTCATA
>CAZPNH010000342.1:0-3557 GCA_964587635.1 uncultured Bordetella sp. | reverse complement strand
GCGCTTCCACACGGTGATCCTGTCGGGCGTGCCGAAAATGTCGCCCAGGAACGCCGATGCGGCGCGCCGCTTCACCTGGCTGGTGGATGTGTTCTACGATGACCGCGTGAAGCTGATCGTGGCGGCGGAAGCGCAGCCGGACGACCTCTTCACCGGCTCGGAAAATGCGGGCGGCGACATAAAGACCGCGGCCGCCGAATTCGCGCGCACCGCCAGCCGGCTCACGGAGATGCAGTCGGCGGCTTACCTGCAGACCGAACGGAGGATGGAGAGTGGAAAAGTTCAGGGCGTACCGACTTAGCGAAGTCGACAAGAAAATCAAGGCCGAGTTCGTCGACTGCACGCTCGACGAGCTCGACCCCGGCGAGGTCGTGGTGCGCGTGGCGTACTCCGACGTCAACTACAAGGACGCGCTGGCCGCGACCGGCAAGGGCCGCATCCTGCTGCGCCCGGTGTGCATCGGCGGCATCGATCTCGCGGGCACGGTGGTGTCCTCGACCGACGCGCGCTTCGCCAAGGGCGACGCGGTGCTGGCGGTGGGGCACGAACTCGGGGTCAAGCATCACGGCGGCTACGCCGAATACGCGCGCATCCCCGCCAACTGGGCGGTGAAGCTGCCCAGGGGCATGACGCCGTGGGAGGCCATGGCGTTCGGCACGGCGGGCTACACGGCGGGCCTCGCGGTGGTGAAGATGGAGCACAACGGCCTGCATCCGGGCGGCGGCCCGGTGATCGTGGACGGCGCCACCGGCGGCGTCGGTTCGATCGCCATCGCGGCGCTGGCCAAGCTGGGCTACGAAGTCGTGGCCCTGACCGGCAAGGAGGCCGAGGCCGACTGGCTGAAGAAGCTCGGCGCGAAGGACGTGAAATTCCGCAAGGACATCGACCTCGCGAAAATCCGGCCGCTCGACAAGGCGACCTGGCAGGGCGCCATCGACAACTTGGGCGGCGAAGTGCTGGCCTGGATGGCGAGCACCATGAAATTCAACGGTGTCATCGCCTCCATCGGCCTGGCGGCCGGCTTCGGGCTCAATACCACGGTAATGCCGTTCATTCTGCGCGGCGTCAGCCTGCTCGGCATCAATTCCACCGACGCGCCGTCGCCCGAACTGGAGCGCAAGGTCTGGGACCGGCTCGGCGGCGACATGAAGCCCGCGGGACTGAAGGACATGGCGAAAACCATCCCGTTCGCGGAGCTGCCCAGGGTATTCGACGATTTCATCAACGCCAAAGTGACCGGGCGGATCGTGGTGGACCTGAACGCATGACTTCGCAGAAGGAATTCCACCGGCGCTCGATCCTGGACCGCGAAGGCTTCTGGGCGGAGGAGGCGAAGCGCATCCACTGGCACAAGCCCTTCGGCAAGGTGCTGGACTATTCGCGCCCGCCGTTCGCCAGGTGGTTCGTCGGCGGCGAGACCAATCTCTGCTTCAACGCGGTGGACCGGCATCTCAAGGACCGGGCAGAGCAGAAAGCGCTGGTGTGGATTTCGACCGAAGTCGACAGGACGGAGTCGTTTTCCTACCGGCAGCTTCATCAGGCGGTCAACCAGACCGCCGCCATGATGCAGTCGCTCGGCCTCGGGCGCGGCGACCGGGTCATCATCTATATGCCCAACATGCCGGAGGCGGTGTTCGCCATCCTCGCCTGCGCGCGCCTGGGTGCGATCCACTCCGTGGTGTTCGGCGGCTTCGCGGCGGCCAGCCTGGCGGCGCGTATCGACGATGCGAAACCGAAGCTCATGGTCACCGCCGACGGCGGCAGCCGCATGGGCAAGGTGATCCCGTACAAGCCGCTGGTGGACGAGTCCATCAGGCTGTCGACATTTCCGCCCGCCAAGGTGCTGATATTCAACCGCGGCCTGGACCCGGCGATGCCGATGGTGGCCGGCAGGGACGTGGACTGGAAAGAGCTGGCGGCCGCGCACAAGGATGCAGTCACGGATTGCGTCTGGCTCGAATCGTCCGAACCTTCCTACATCCTCTATACCTCCGGCACCACCGGCAAGCCCAAGGGCGTGCAGCGCGATGTCGGCGGGCACGCGGTGGCAATGGCCGCCTCCATGCCCTACATCTACTGTGCCGGCGCGGGCGACACGATATTCACCACCTCGGACATCGGCTGGGCGGTAGGGCATTCGTACATCATCTACGCGCCGCTGATCGCGGGCCTGACCACCATCCTCTACGAAGGCGTGCCGGTGCGGCCGGACGCGGGCGTGTGGTGGAAGATCGTGCAGGACTACAAGGTGAACGTGATGTTCTCGGCGCCGACCGCGATCCGCATCCTCAAGAAGCACGATCCCGCGTTCCTCAAGAAGTACGACCTGTCTTCGCTGAAGCACCTGTTTCTCGCAGGTGAACCGCTGGACGAACCGACCCACGCGTGGATTTCCGAAGGCCTGGGCAAGCCGGTGATCGACCACTACTGGCAGACCGAAACCGGCTGGGCGGTGCTGACGGCGATGCACGGCATCGAGAAGACGCCGATCAAGTACGGCAGCCCGTCGTTCCCGGCCTACGGCTACGACCTCAAGCTGCTGCGCGAGGCGGACGCCAGCGAAGCGGGCGCCGACGAAAAGGCGGTGGTGGTGATCGAGCCGCCGCTGCCGCCGGGCTGCATGACCACCATCTGGGGCGACGATGAGCGCTTCGTGAAGACCTATTTCTCGACCTTCTCTAAGAAAGTGGTCTATTCCACCTTCGACTGGGGCATCCGCGACCAGGACGGCTACTATTTCATTCTCGGCCGCACCGATGACGTCATCAACGTCGCGGGGCACCGGCTCGGCACGCGCGAAATCGAGGAGGCGGTGAACATGCATCCCAACATCGCCGAATGCGCGGTCGTCGGGGTCATGGACCCGCTCAAGGGCCAGATGCCCCTCGCTTTCGCGGTATTGAAGGATCCGGCGAAAAAGACTTCCG
This sequence comes from uncultured Bordetella sp., assembly GCA_964587635.1. Classification (GTDB taxonomy): domain Bacteria; phylum Pseudomonadota; class Gammaproteobacteria; order Burkholderiales; family SG8-39; genus RBG-16-66-20. The sequence continues at coordinate 630 of CAZPNH010000342.1, read as the reverse complement.
AGCAGGAGGTCATGGACACTGTAGACAAGCAGCTGGGCGCGATCGGACGGCCGAAGGCGGTGCATTTCGTGACGCTTCTGCCGAAGACGCGCTCCGGCAAGACGCTGCGCCGCTCGATCGCGGCGCTGGCCGAGGGACGCGACCCGGGCGATCTGACCACCATCGAGGATCCGGGCGCGCTGAAACAGATCAAGGACAGCCTGGGGATCAAATGAAAACAAGACCGGTACTGACGCTGGAAGACTGCGTGAAAATCGCCGCCGCCGCGGAGGCGGAGGCGCGCAGGAACAACTGGAACGTGGCCATCGCCATCCTCGACGACGGCGGCCACCTGATGCATTTCGCGCGCATGGACGGCGCCACGCCCGCCAACGCGGGCATCGCGCTGGAAAAGGGGCGCACCGCCGCCATCTCGCGCCGCTCCAGCGGGAAATGGGAAGAAATCGTGAAAGGCGGCCGCACCGCGATGATCAAGATGCCCGGCATCCTGCCCGTGCAGGGCGGGATGCCGATCGTGGCCGACGGCACCTGCATCGGCGCGGTCGGCGTGTCGGGCGTCCAGTCCCACGAGGACGAACAGATCGCCCAGGCGGGAATAGACGCCCTGCTGAAATAGCCGGGTTAGACCGA
>CAZPNH010000341.1:0-3562 GCA_964587635.1 uncultured Bordetella sp. | reverse complement strand
CCAAGGAAGGCCTGAACGAGGGCTTCAAGTTCAACAACCCCAACGTCAAGGACGAGTGCGGCTGCGGCGAGAGCTTCAACGTCTGAGGATTTGAAGAATCATTTCGAGTTGTTCGGCCTGACGCCGGCTTACGCGCTGGATCTGGACCGTCTGGACCGCGCCTACCGTGACATTCAATCCAAAGTGCATCCGGACCGTTTCGCGCATGCCGGCGACGCCGAACGGCGCGCTTCCATGCAGATGACCACCCAGGTGAACGAGGCCTACCGCACGCTCAAGAGCCCCGTGCGGCGCGCGAGCTACCTGCTCGAGCTGAACGGCGTGGACACCGGCTTCGAAACCAACACCGCCATGCCGCCCGAATTTTTGCTGGAACAGATGGAACTGCGGGAGAAGCTTGAAGAGACGCGCGACGCGGCTTCGCTTGCGGTGATTGAAAAAGACGTTTTGAACAAAAAGCGGAAGATTGAAACGCAGATCGCCGAGTGCATCGACGCCAAGCGCGACCTCGAAAGCGCAAAAGACCTCGTCAGAAAACTCATGTTCCTCGAGAAATTCGGCGAGGAAATAGACGCCGCCTACGAAGCGCTGGAAGCCTGATGGCGTTGTTCCAGATTTCCGAGCCGGGGAAGTCGCCGGAGCCGCACCAGCAGCGGCTCGCGGTCGGCATCGACCTCGGCACCACCAACTCGCTGGTCGCCACGGTGCGCAGCGGCGCCGCCACCGTATTGCCCGACGTGCAGGGCCGGTCGCTGCTGCCGTCCATCGTGCGCTACCTGCCCGGCGGCAGGGTGGAAGTCGGCTATGCCGCGCAGGCGCATCAGGCGGAGGATCCGAAGAACAGCATCGCCTCGGTGAAGCGCTACATGGGCCGTGGCCTCAAGGATGTCGCCCATGCGGAGAGCGCGCCCTACGATTTCGTCGACGCGCCGGGGATGGTGCAGATCAGGACGGTGGCCGGCGCGAAAAGCCCGGTCGAAGTCTCTTCCGAAGTGCTGAGAATATTGAAAGCCAGAGCGGAAGAATCGCTGCAGGGCGACCTCTCCGGCGCCGTTATCACCGTTCCCGCCTATTTCGACGACGCGCAACGCCAGGCGACCAAGGACGCGGCGAAGCTTGCGGGATTGAACGTGCTGCGACTGCTGAACGAGCCGACCGCGGCGGCCATCGCCTACGGCCTGGAGAATTCCTCCGAAGGCACCTACGCGGTGTTCGACCTGGGCGGCGGCACCTTCGACATCTCGATCCTGAGGCTGTCGAAGGGCGTGTTCGAGGTGATCGCCACCAACGGCGACGCCGCGCTCGGCGGCGACGACTGGGACCAGCGCGTGTTCTGCTGGATCGTCGAGCAGGCGAAGCTCGCGCCGCTCGGCCCGCGCGATGCGCGCCTGCTGCTGGTGAAGGCGCGCGAGGCCAAGGAATACCTGACCAGCCACGCCGAAGCGCGCATCGACGCGCGGCTCGGCACGGGTGAATTCGTCGACCTGACGCTGGACACCGAAACCTTTTGCCGCATCACCCAGCACCTGGTGCAGAAGACGCTGGGCCCGGCGCGCAAGGCGCTGCGCGACGCCGGCCTCTCCGTCGAGGAGGTCAAAGGCGTAGTGATGGTGGGCGGCGCGACGCGCATGCCGCAGATCCAGCGCGCCACCGCGGAATTCTTCCGCCGCGACCCGCTCAACAACCTGGACCCGGACAAGGTGGTCGCGCTGGGCGCCGCGATGCAGGCCAACGTGCTGGCCGGCAACAAGCCGCAGGGCGAGGACTGGCTGCTGCTGGACGTGATTCCGCTCTCGCTCGGCATCGAGACCATGGGCGGGCTTGCCGAACGCATCGTGCCGCGCAATACGACTATCCCCTGCGCCAAGGCGCAGGAATTCACCACCTTCAAGGACGGCCAGACCGGCATGAGCTTCCACGTGGTGCAGGGCGAGCGCGAACTCGTCTCCGATTGCCGCTCGCTCGCGCGCTTCGAGCTGAAAGGCATTCCGCCGATGGTGGCGGGCGCGGGGCGCGTGCGCGTAACGTTCCAGGTGGATGCCGACGGCCTGCTGTCGGTTGCGGCGAAGGAGAGCACCACCGGCGCGGAAGCCTCGGTCACCGTCAAGCCGTCCTACGGCCTGGGCGACGCCGACATCGAACGCATGCTGCGCGATTCCTTCGAGCACGCCAGGGACGACATGCGCGCGCGGGCGCTGCACGAGCACCGCGTGGACGCGCAGCGGCTGATCGATGCGACGAAGGCCGGGCTGCGCGACGATGGGGGCTTGCTTTCTTCACAGGAGTTTTCTTCCATCGAAGAAAAGATAAAAGCACTGGAGCAGATCCTGAATGCATCGGACCCCCGCTCCATCAAGCTGGCGAGCGATGCGCTGAACCGCGCCACCGAGGAATTCGCCGCGCGCCGCATGAACGCAAGCGTGCGCAAGGCGCTCGCCGGCCGCGCCATATCGAGCCTCGATGCCTAAGCTCTCGGTGCTGCCACATGCCACGCTGTGCCCGAACGGCGCCGAATTCGACGCGCCCGCCGGCGAAACGATTTGCGACCTGCTGCTTGCGCAGGGCATCGAGATCGAGCATGCCTGCGAGAAATCCTGCTCCTGCACCACCTGCCACGTGGTGCTGCGCGAGGGCTACGATTCGCTGGAGGCGCCCGAGGAGAAGGAAGAGGACCTGCTCGACAAGGCCTGGGGGCTGGAGGCCACCTCGCGCCTGTCCTGCCAGGCGCGCATGCGCGACGCGGACCTGGTCATCGAAATTCCGAAATACACCATTAACTACGAGCGCGAAGGGGGCGGAAAGAAATGAAATGGACCGATTCGCGCGATATCGCCATCGCGCTGCTGGAGAAATTCCCGGAGCAGGATCCGAAGGCGCTCAATTTCGTCGATCTGCGCAACTGGGTGATCGGGCTGCCCGAATTCGACGACGACCCGAAGCGCAGCGGCGAGAAAGTCCTGGAAGCGATCCAGATGGCCTGGATCGACGAAGCGGATTAGCGGGGCGCCTCCGCCTCGACCGCGGCGAGGGTCGCCTCGGGGAACACCACCTCGCGCAGCAGGCGGGTGACGAAATAGCTCTTGCCGGTGCCGCCGGGCACCGTGGCGCTCGCGCGCTCCAGGCGGAAGGTGCGCGCCAGCGCGACTAGAACGCGGTCGATCGGATTGCCTTCCTGCGTGCCGCTGGTGTAGTAGACCCCGCGCAGCTGCAGCGTGCGGTGGTTGACCTGCGTGCCGAAAGCCTGCGCGAGGAATTCGCCGACCAGCGGGCCCAGCGCGTGGAACTGCTGCGGGAAGCGGTAGATCGAAGCGCGCCGCTGCAGGTCGCGCTCCTCATGCAGCCGCGCCAGCATCTCGGCGCCCAGGCGGTCTTCCAGGTCGGTGAAATCCTTGGTGTAGGGCACGGCGATGAAGGACGGGTCGATTTCATGGTCGAAGGTCGTGCCCCAGACCTGCTGCCGGGCGGTGAAGTCCAGGTCGCCGAAAAAATCCGTGAAGCCGGCCAGCAGGTCAGTCTTGGTGACCAGCACGTAAATGGGGAAGCGCTCGTTCAGCGCCGCGTA
>CAZPNH010000340.1:0-3567 GCA_964587635.1 uncultured Bordetella sp. | reverse complement strand
TACGTTGAAGGTTCCACCATGCTTTCCGGCAGCCTTGCGCCAGCACTCGTGGTAAACGCGCAGCTTTTGCTTTGGCATCCAGCCGCAAATTGGGAAATGAAAGTGGACCGCTCCCCGCTGCTGCAATTCGGGAAACACGATGAACTTGTCCTCAGGAAAGCGGCGATGAACGAATCGAATGAACCTGTCCATCACGCGCCATGCAACATCGGGGTCCGTCACGTTTTCTCGGAACGTAGTGGTCCCAAGCGAAGAAGGACGCAAGGTAAGAATTAGGCGACGCGCCGTAGTTTTCGCTCGACGGATAGCGAATAGTTCGTTCTGCTCCCGATTGGCGCTCTCACCACGCTTAGCTTTCTCGGCCACCCGCAGCGGATCGGGTTTGATCGTGGTCCAGGTACCCTCTACCAAACCGTTGCCATAGTCGTAAATGGTGACCATCTGCCCGTTGTCTCTGCCGGGCGGTCGAAAGCAGCTTGTCATGGAGCCCCCCGGCCAACCGCCAACCGTGGGCCAAAAATGGGCCAATCTTGGGCCCCAAATAGGCCCAAACAGGACCAACCGAGACTAGCCGACGAAAACGCTGGAAGGTGAAATACCCATGAAGAATCATGGGCCTTAGGTGGTCTAGATGGGTCTAGACCAAACCTCGATTTGGTGGAGGCGGCGGGAATCGAACCCGCGTCCGCAAGTCATCCACAGTCAGGACTACATGCTTAGCCTGGTTGTTTGAGCTTCGCCTTGGACCCGCCAACCGGCAGGCTGATCCTCGGCTAGCCGCTTCGACGGATCCCCGGGCCGAAGCGGCCACAACCCGGGGAGAGGCTGATGAAAATGACGCTGCACCCCTTACGGGGCCTGACCCATCAGCAGGTCAGTGCAGCGTCTCGCGGGTATTAGGCCGCGAGAGCGAAACGCGTGTCGTTGGCGTTTAAAGTGTTTCCAGATGGATTTACGAGGGCTCTGGTCCTCGGCATGCCCTGTGCTGCTTCAATACCTGCGTCGAAACCAGGTCGCCCCCGTTTCGGACAGTACGGCTGAGACCATTATCCCATATGGGGGTTCAGAGGCTCGGGATCAAGTCCGTCGGCCGCGCGATGATGGCGTCGGCCTGCCAGTCGGCGAGGTTCCTGCCGTAGCCCCATTCCACCGCCACCGAACGCATGCCGGCGGCGCGGGCGGCCTGCACGTCGCGCAGGTCGTCGCCCAGGTAGACGCAGTCCTGCGGCGCGAGGGTGATTTCCTTCGCGGCGTGGAGCAGCGAGGCCGGATTGGGTTTCAGGAATGGCGTGGTGTCGCCGCAGACGACGCAGGCGACGCGCGCCTCCAGCTTGAGCGCGGCGACGAGCAGCCGCGTGAGGCTGGTGGATTTGTTGGTGACGATGCCCCAGCGCAGGCCGCGCGCCTCGATGGACGCGAGCAGTTCGTCCATGCCGGGAAACAGGCGCGTGTCGACGCAGATGTCCTCGGCGTAGTACTTGAGGAAGGTCTCGCGCAGCGATTTGAATTCGGGATGGTCGGGCAGGATGCCGAGTCCCGCCTCGAGCAGCCCACGCGCGCCGGCGGAGGCGAAAGGCCGCAGCGACTCGAGCGGCAGTTGCGGCAGGCCGCGCGCGGCGCGCAGGCGGTTCAGCGGCCGGGCGAGATCGGCCGCGGTGTCCGCGAGCGTGCCGTCGAAGTCGAAGAGGATTGCCTTACTGGGCATCTCTCACGCAGCAGAGCGAGTAGTTCACGTCGCAATCGTCGCCGAGGCGGTAGACGTCGGTGACCGGGTTATAGGTCATGCCCTTGAGTTCTAGCGGCTGCAGGTCCGCCGCGCGGCACCAGCGCGACAACTCGGAAGGCCGGATGAAGCGCAGGTAGTCGTGCGTGCCCTTGGGCAGCATGTTCAGCAGGTACTCCGCGCCGATGACCGCGAACAGATAGGACTTCGGATTGCGGTTGATGGTGGAGAAGAAAACGTGGCCGCCGGGTTTCACGAGCCGCGCGCAGGCCGCGACCGTGCTCGCGGGATCGGGCACGTGTTCGAGCAGTTCCATGCAGGTGACAACATCGTAGGCGCCCGGCTTTTCGGCAGCGAGTTCTTCCGCCGATTTCTTGAGGTATTCAACGGCAACGCCGCTCTCCAGCAAATGCAGCTGCGCAACCTTCAGGGGTTTGTCGGAGAGATCGATGCCCGTAACGGTCGCGCCCAGCCGCGCCATCGCCTCGGACAGGATGCCGCCGCCGCAGCCGACGTCGAGAGCTTCCTTGCCGGCGAGTCTGGCGAGGCCGTCGATCCAGCCCAGGCGCAGCGGGTTGAGGTCGTGCAGCGGCCGGAACTCGCCCTGCGGGTCCCACCAGCGGTGCGCGAGTTCGCCGAATTTCTCGAGCTCGGCCGGGTCTGCGTTCGGATGCATGGTCGCCATAAACAAAAAGCCCCGCCGAGGCGGGGCTTTTCGAGAGCGGTTAGGCTCGCTTACTTGCGCGTGCCGATGACTTCGATCTCCACGCGGCGGTTCTTCTGGCGGCCATCCTTCGTCTTGTTGCTCGCCACGGGCTGCTTCTCGCCCTTGCCTTCCGTGTAGATCCGGTTCGGCTCCACGCCCTTGGACACCAGGTAAGCCTTGACCGACTCGGCGCGGCGCACCGACAGCTTCTGGTTGTAGGCGTCGCTGCCGATCGAGTCCGTGTGGCCGATCGCGATCACGACTTCAAGGTTGATCGCCTTGACCTTGGCGGCCAGATCGTCCAGCCGTTCCTTGCCGGCCGGCTTGATCACCGACTTGTCGAAGTCGAACAGCACGTCGGCGGCCAGCGTCACCTTCTCGGCAACCGGCGCGGGCTTCGGCGCAGGCGGCGGCGGGGGCGGCGGGGGCGGCGGCGGGGGCGGCGGGGCGACGACCGGTTTCGGCATCAGGTCGGGATCGCACTCTTCGATCGCCATCGCGGGCGTCCAGTAGCCGGCGCGCCAGCACAGGCCGGTCGCGTTCTTCCAGACGGCGCCGTCGCCGGTCTGCGTCCAGTAGCCCTGTTTCGACTGCGCCGAGGCGCTGAGCGACGTCAACGACAACGCGGCGCACGCGGCAATCAGAAGTGGCGTCAAAAATTTCTTGTTCATGCGTTTCCCCTCGCTGGAATTCCGGAAATGCAGGTACCCAAGTACGTTTCCGGATTGTTTTGTTGAATCAAGACTCTGCACGAGCCCTCAATACATTTTGCCACAACTTGCTACGGGTGTCCAAGCCCGCAAAGGCCGGATTGCCCAGGATTCCGTCACGCAGCAGGCGTTTTCCGGCCACCCAGACATCGGTTACCTCGTGCCGCCCCGCGGCGTAGACGAGATGTGAAACGGGGTCGTAGCAGGGCATCAGCCCGGCGCCGGCATCCGGATTCACCAGCCGGACCGCCGTCAGGTCGGCGGCCTTGCCGGGGACGATGGAGCCGGTTCGCGCCTGCAGGCCGAGCGCCGTCGCGCCGCCCAGCGTCGCGGCGCGCAGCGCAGCATGCGCCGGCAGGGCCTGGGCATCGCGCGCCACTGCCTTGGCGAGCAGCGCGGCGAGGCGCATTTCCTCGAACATGTCGAGG
>CAZPNH010000339.1:0-3572 GCA_964587635.1 uncultured Bordetella sp. | reverse complement strand
TCGCGCTCACGCTCTCGGAAGGGCTGATCTCCGGCCTGCGCTCGGAGGATCCGCAACTGCCGCCGATCCAGACCTCGGCGCCGATCTCGCAGGGCTCCTCGGGCGGCGGCCTGTTCGATGCCGAGGGCGAGCTGGTGGGCATCACCACGCTGATCGTGGTGGGGCGCACGCGCATCGCGCAGAACCTGAACTTCGCCATGCCTGCGGAATGGATCCTGGAGGTGCCCGAGCGCGCCAAGGCCTTCCTCGAGACGCGCAAGTCCTCGCCGACAACATCCGCCGCCGCGGGCGCGCCCGGGCTGCCCGCTCCTGGCGCCACCTACCGCTACCAGTGGGCCGAAAGGCAGTACTCCAGGCCGCAGCAGCAGTTCACGGTGCAAGTCACCGGGGTGGACGGGTGGAACGTCAGCGATTCGTTCAAGGCGGAGGCAGACTCGACGACAGTTGCGGTGCAGGTGCCCGCGCGCGCGCCGGCGTTCATCGGACGCCGGCTGGCCGAGGGACAGACGATGCTGGAGTTCGCGCCCTACCTGCCGCTGCAGGAGAAGGGCAATCTGCCGCCGCTCTCCGACATCCTCAATTACGAAAGCAGCGGTTCCAGCCGCTGGATCATTTCTGCCGAGTCGCAGGGCTGGGAGGAGATCAGCGTGCCCTCGGGAAACTACCGCGCCCTGCGCGTCGTCGTCCGGGGCTCCCGCCAGATCACCAGCGGCTTCGCTGCCAACCTCATCGACACTGGAAAATTCGAGTTCACCACCTGGTACGCGCTGGACGTCAGGCGCTACGTAAAGATCCGGCACCAGCGCTGGACCTCCAGGGGCAGCGCCATCGGCGACGAGCAGGTGGAACTGATCGAATACCGCCCCAACTGAAATAGAGCGACATGACATGAACGTCCGACACGTTGCCGCAGTAGTCATCGCCGGCTCGATTGCGGGTCCGGTGCATGCGCTATTGCCAGACCAGGTATTCGACAAGGTATCGCCCAGCGTGTGGGCGGTGCGCGGGCTGGACGCCTCGGAGCGCCCTTTCAGCTACGGCAGCGGCGTGGTGATCGGCCCGGAACGGCTGATCACCAACTGCCACGTGCTGGCCAAAGCCAAGGCGGTGCAGGTGCGGCGCGAGAATGTGAGTTATGGCGCAAAGCTGGAGTACGCCGATGCCGAGCGCGATCTGTGCACGCTCACCGTCAAGGGCTTCACGGCGCCTGCGGTGCGCATCCGCGGCATGGCGGACCTGAAGGTCGGGCAGCGGGTGTACGCGGTGGGCAACCCGGAGCGGCTCGCGCTCACGCTCTCGGAAGGGCTGATCTCCGGCCTGCGCTCGGAGGATCCGCAGCTGCCGCCGATCCAGACCTCGGCGCCGATCTCGCTGGGCTCCTCCGGAGGCGGGCTGTTCGACGCGGAAGGCCAGCTCGTGGGCATCACGACGCTGATCGTCGTGGGCCGGGAACGCGTCGCGCAGAACCTGAACTTCGCGATGCCCGCGGAGTGGATCGCGGAAGTGCCCGAGCGCGCCAAGGCCTTCCTCGCGGCGCGCAAGTCCTCGCCGGCTGCCACCGCATCGGCGGCCGGCAATCCCGCCTCGCCGGGCCTGCCCGCCGCCGGCGCCACCTACCGCTATCAGTGGAGCGACAGGCAATATGGCAGGCAGTTCCAGCAGTTCACGGTCCAGGTCATCAGCGTGGAGGGAAGCAACGTCAACGATTCGTTCAAAACGGATAGTTCGACGATCGCGGCACAGGTGCCGGCGCGCTCGCCGCTGTTCGTCGGACGCCGGTTGCCCGAGGGACAGACGATGCTCGAGTTCGCGCCCTATCTGCCGCTGCAGGAAAAGGGCGAACTGCCGCCGCTCGCCAATATCGCAAATTACGAGAGCGATGCCAGCCTCTGGACCATTACCGCCGAGTCGCGGGGCTGGGAGGAGGTCAGCGTGCCCTCGGGAAACTACCGCGCCCTGCGCGTAGACATTCGCGGCTCCCGCCAAGCTCTCAGCGGTTATGGTCCTCCTCCCACCCTCGAAACCACCCGATTCGAGTACACGGCCTGGTATTCGCCGGACGTCAGGCGTTACGTCAAAATCCGCCACCAGCGCTGGGGCCTCAGAGGCAGCCCCGTCAGCGATGAGCAGGTGGAATTGCTCGAATACCGCCCGAACTAGGTCAGGCCAGACCCGGAAACAGCTGGCGCAATCCTTCGGCCATGGTCTGAATGGCGAGCGCCGCGAGCAGCAGGCCCAGCAGCCGGGTGGCGATGTTCAGGCCGGTGGTTCCTAGCCTGGTGCCGATCGGCGCGGCAAGGCTGAGCGTGATCCAGGTCAGCGCGCACACCGCGCCGATGCAGAGCAGGATTGCCGCAAAGTGCGCGGCGCCGCCGGCCTGCGCCGCGATGATGGTCGTGCTGATCGCGCCGGGCCCCGCGAGCAGCGGCACCGCGAGCGGCACCACGCCGGAGAGCTCGCCGCTTTCCAGCGCCTTCGCCTCCTCATGCGACTGCCTGACGCCGCCGGCCTGCGCATTCAGCATCGCGAGCGCCATAAGCAGCAGCACCAGGCCGCCGCCGACGCGGAACGCGGGCAGGCTCGCGCCGACCAGCAGCAGCAATTGCTCGCCGAACAGCGCCGAGCCGGCAAGTACCGCAAACACCGTGACGGCGACCGCGCGCACCAGCTGCATGCGTTCGCCGTCGCTGCGCGCCGCGGTCAGCGCCAGGAAGATCGGCACCGCTAGAAATGGGTCGAGGACCGCCGTCAGGGTAACGAAAAACCGGGCGTATCCGGAGAGCGGGAGCAGTCCGTCCAGCACGCTACTTCTTCGCCCGCGCCGCTTCCTGCGCCGCCTTGCGATCGGCGTTCACCTTGGCGAACGCCGGGCGCTCGCCAAGCATTTTCAGGTAGGGCTTGACCTGCGGCAGTTCGTCGAGGAAATCGCGCCCGTAAGCCAGCTTGGTAGACAGGCTCACCAGCGGCAGATGCACCGCCGCCGCGCAATCGGCCAGCGTCAATTCCCCGCCCGCCACGAAAGGCTCGAACTTGGCGAGCGCCTTCAAGGCGCGGATGCCCTTGGCCAGGTCTTTCTCCACCGACTTTCGGGTGCCTTCCGACGCCGGCGCGCCGCCGAAAAACACGCTGGGGTAGAGGCGCCGCACCACCAGCTCCAGGTGCAATTCGATGACCGTCACCAACTCGCGCGCCTTGGCGCGCGCGAGCGGCGCCTTCGGCAGCAGCGGTTTCTGCGGATAGGCTTCCTCCAGGTATTCGAGGATCACTTCCGATTCGATGAGGCGCGTGCCGTCCACTTCCATGTACGGCACCTTGCCCATCGGGCTGAGCGCCACGTATTCGGGTTTCTGCGACGGCATCACGCTGCAGTCCTCCTCGAAGGCGATGCCCTTCTCGTGCAGCGCGATGAGCACCTTGTTGTGGTAATTGCTGATGCGGAACCCGCAGACCTTGATCATGACGCCTCCCCCCGATTCTTTGGTGGCATTATAGGACGGCCATGACGCCCGACGATCCCGGAATCATCACCGACCTCGCTGCCGAAACCTCCTACGGCGGCTACCTGCGCCTGG
>CAZPNH010000338.1:0-3575 GCA_964587635.1 uncultured Bordetella sp. | reverse complement strand
GGCAAATCCACCTATGCGCGCTGCGGCATCATCGTCAACGTGACGCCGCTGGAGCCGGAGTGGGAAGGGCACGTGACGCTGGAATTTTCCAACACCACGCCGCTGCCCGCGCGCATCTACGCCAATGAAGGCGTGGCGCAGGTGATATTCATCGAGTCGGACGAGGTTTGCGAAACCTCGTACCGCGACCGCGGCGGCAAATACCAGGGCCAGAAGGGCGTCACCCTGCCGCGGATTTAGCCCCACTATTCCTAGTGGTGCGGCCGGTTAGCTTTCCTACCTATAGTAGTTTCTCAAGGCCGCCCGGCCACCGTTCCCTCTGGCGGGATGTAAAAAAACCGTCACAAAACCCTTGACTCAGGGGGGTGACTCCCTATAATCCGCAAAAATTCCCTGTTAACTCAAGGACAAGAAGGAGGTCATCATGACAAGCACCAGGAACTCAGGTTCGGTTGTCTGCATCCTCGACCTTCCTGAAACCTAGTTCGCAAGGAGACGTTGATGGGCGTACGCCCCAGCAGCATCGGACGAACCGGCAAGCAAGCTTCACTACCGCAAGAACAGCTCTTCGACACGCACCCCGAAGTCAGCCTCGACTTCGAGATCGTGCGCGAGGCCGCCCGCCAGAAGTACACGCGGCCGTTCCTGATCCTCGACAACGCCATCGTGCGCGAAAAGGCGCGCCGTTTCCGCGCGGCCATGCCGCGCGTGCGGCCGCATTACGCGGTGAAGGCCAACCCCGACCGGCGCGTGGTCAAGGCGCTGCTGCAGGAGGGCTGCAGCTTCGAGATCGCTTCGACCTCGGAGCTCGACCTGCTGCTGTCGCTGGGCGCCGGCGCGGCGGACGTGTTCTATTCGAATCCGATGAAATCGCGCCAGGCGGTCGCCTATGCGGCGGCCAAGGGCGTCGAGTGGTTCGTCGTCGACAGCGTCGACGAGCTGCGCCGCGTGCACGAGATCAAGGCGAGCGCCAAGATGTACCTGCGCGTGGCGACGCCCAACATCGGCAGCGACTGGCCGCTTTCCGGCAAGTTCGGCGCCGGCGCCTCGGAGACGCGCGAAATCATTTCGACCGCCGCCAAGCTGGGCGCCGACCTCGCGGGCGTGACCTTCCACGTCGGTTCGCAGTGCCGCAACCCGGAAAACTGGCGCGTCGGCATCGAGAAGGCACGCGTGCTGTTCGATTCCATGACCAAGGCCGGGCTCAAGCCCCGCATGCTCGACATCGGCGGCGGATTTCCGGTGCGTCACGTGAAGCCGATCCCCTCGATCGAGGTCATCGGCCAGGTGGTGAACGAAGCGCTCAAGGCATTTCCCGCCGAAGTGCAGGTGGTCGCAGAGCCCGGGCGCTACATGGTGTCGGACGCGGCCTATTTCGTCTGCCGCGTGATCGGCACCGCGACGCGCGGCGGCAAGCGCTGGATGCACTGGGACGCGGGCCTCTTCGGCGGCGTGATCGAGACCACCGAGGGCCTCAAGTACCGCATCCGCACCGAGCGCTCGGGGCCGGACATTCCCTGGCACGTGGCGGGCCCCACCTGCGATTCGGTGGACGTGATCCTGCGCGACGAGCCGCTGCCCTCCGACCTGCAGGAAGGCGATTTCGTCTATCTGCGCAACGCGGGCGCCTACACCACCGCCTACGCCAGCGAATTCAACGGCTTTCCGCTGCCGGAAGTCAGGGTTTTCGAATCTAAGGGCTGACGCGTTCGCCAACGCGCTCAGGCGCGTTCATACAGCAGGAAATCGAAACGCACGCCTTCCCTCGAGGTGTGCGTTTCTTTTTGGGACACGCGCCAGGCCTTGCGGTCCCATGCGGGGAAACGCGTCTCCCCCTCGTAGTCCTGCTGGATCTCGGTGAGCACCAGGCCGTCGGCGAGCGGCAGCGCCGCGGCATAGATCTCCGCGCCGCCGATCACGAACGCCACCGCTTCACCGGCGCAGAGCGCGATCGCCGCTTCCAGCGAGGACGCCACGCTCGCGCCGGGCGCTTCGAAGCCGGGCTTGCGGCTGACGACGATGTTTTCGCGGCCCGGCAGCGGCCTGCCGAGCGATTCCCAGGTGCGCCGGCCCATCACGATGGGATGGCCCAGCGTGAGTTTCTTGAAATGCGCCAGGTCCTCGGGAAGATGCCAGGGCAGCTTGCCGTTCGCGCCGATGACGCCGTTGCGCGACACCGCGGCGACGAGATAGACGCGCGTCGCACCAGAGGCGACGTGCGGAGGCAATCCGGCGATGAGAGGTGGCTGCGGCTGGGACATGTCGCTGATTTGTGACATTTTCGCTGATTTGGACATTGTTTAACATGCGACCATGTTTGCATGGTTGCCGAGAGAAATACCGCGGCGATGCGCTACCCGCGCTCGTTCCTCGGTCTGCTGGTAGCCGGATTTCTGCTGGTGGCGCTGCCGCTGCTGGGCACCCTGCTGTATTCGGCCTGGCATAGCGAGCGCCTCACGGAGCAGAGCCGCAGCGCGGTGGCTGGCGCGGCGAAGGCGGCGCGCGCCAGCCGCGCGCTGGTGAACCGCATCGGCTCGATCGAGCGCCTGGCCCTGCAGCTCGCGGTCCTGCAGGACCCCCAGCTGCGGGCTGATTTCACGCGCGCCCACACGAGCTTCAAGCAGGTGGCGAACGAGCTGTCGCTGCTGCCGCTGGACGAAGAGCAGCGCGCCGCGCTCGACCGGACCATCGGGCGCGAGCAGGCGCTGTACGACCGCCTGGAGGCGCCGCCGCGGGGCGGGCAGCGCGCCGCGAATGGAACCGCGGTGCGCGAGCTTGCCGGCGCGCTGGTGGACGACGCCTATCAGGTGCTGGCGGTCAGCTACTTCGTCGCCGACCGCGAGGTGGAGCGGCTCGGCGCGGGCGCGGACGAGGTGCACCGGCGGCTGATCGTCATGGTGCTGGTCGCATCCGCGCTGGCGCTGGCGGCGGCGCTCGCGCTCACGCGGCTGATCGCGCGGCCGATCGCCGAGATCGACTCGGCGATCCGGCAGCTGGGCGGCGCCGACTTCGAGCGGCCGATCCGGGTCAGCGGCCCGCTGGACCTGCAGAGCCTCGGCGAGCGGCTCGACTGGTTGCGCCGGCGCCTGATCGAACTGGAGGCGCAGAAGAACCGGTTCTTGCGCCACCTGTCGCATGACCTGAAGACGCCGCTTGCCGCGCTGCGCGAAGGGACCGAACTGCTGAACGACCAGGTGGCGGGACCGCTGGCGCCGCCGCAGCAGCAGGTGGTCGCCATCATGCGCGACAACAGCGTCAAGCTGCAGCGGCTGATCGAGGAACTGCTCGACTACCAGCGCGCGCTGCACGCCGCCTCCGGGCTGCAGGTCGGCGCGGTGGGCATGGACGAGCTGCTGCGGCAGTCGATCCGCTCGCACCAGCTCGCGGCGCAGGCGAAATCGCAGCGGGTGGAACTGGAGACGGCCGCGTTCACGGTCTGGGCGGATGCCGCCAAGCTGCGCTCGCTCATCGACAACCTCGTCGGCAACGCGATCAAGTTCACGCCGCCCGGCGGCGACATCCGCGTGCGGGCGCGGCAAAGCGGCGGCTCGGCCACGGTCGATGTCATCGACAGC
>CAZPNH010000337.1:0-3578 GCA_964587635.1 uncultured Bordetella sp. | reverse complement strand
TCGAGGGCGCCCGCATCGCGGTGCTGGACGACGTCATGACCACCGGCGCGACGCTGGACGAGATCGCCGCGACGCTGAAGCGCGCGGGCGCCGCGCGCGTGGTGAACTGGGTGGTCGCGCGGACATTCCCACCGGCACATCCCTGATGCTGGACATCGTCCTGGTTCATCCGGAGATTCCGCCCAATGCGGGCAACGTGATCCGGCTCGCCGCCAACACCGGCGCCCGCCTGCACCTGGTGGAACCGCTCGGCTTCTCCATGGACGACAGGCAACTCAAGCGCGCCGGGCTCGACTACCACGAGCATGCGAGCGTGCGCGTGCACGCCGACTGGCAGGCCTGTTTCAGCGCCTTTTGTGGAAGACGCCTGTTTGCATTGACGACAAAAGCGGAGCGGAGCGTTTACGACGCGCGCTTCCAGGAGGACGACGTTTTCGTATTCGGTTCGGAGACCGCCGGCCTTCCCGGCGCATTGCTCGACACATTCAGGCCCGACATGCGCCTGCGCCTGCCGATGCGCCCGGGAAACCGCAGCCTGAATCTCTCCAACGCCGTCGCGGTGACGGTGTTCGAAGCCTGGCGCCAGCTCGGTTTTCGCTAGCCTTCCGCTTTTGGATCGCGTGCGAGCAGCTGCTCCACCGCCTGCTGCGGCGTGATGCGCGCTTCCAGCACCGCGTCCACCGCCGCGGTGATCGGCATGTCGACGCCGCAGCTTTTCGCGCGGGCGAGCGTGGCATGCGCCGAACGCACGCCCTCGGCGACGTGGCCGAGGTCCGCGACGATCGCAGGCAGCGGCTTGCCGCGCGCCAGTTCCAGCCCGACGCGGCGGTTGCGCGACAGGTCGCCGGTCGCCGTCAGGATAAGGTCGCCCGCGCCCGTCAATCCCATCACCGTTTCGGCGCGGCCGCCGAGCGCCACGCCCAGGCGCGCGAGTTCGGCCAGGCCGCGCGTGATCAGCGCGGCGCGCGCGTTCTGCCCCAGACCGAGCCCGTCGCAGATGCCGACGGCGATCGCCAGCACGTTCTTCACCGCGCCGCCGATTTCGACGCCGGCCACGTCATCGGATCTGTAGACGCGCAGCCGGCCGCCATGCAGTTCGGCGGCCGCGCGCGCCGCAAACGCGGCATCGGCCGAAGCCAGCGTCAGGGCGCAAGGCAGGCCTTTGGCAACTTCCAGCGCAAACGATGGCCCCGAAAGCGCGCCGCTGGGCGCGCGGATTCCCGAAGCGGCGACGATTTCGTGCGGCAGCGCCGCGCTGTCCTGCTCGAAACCCTTGCACAACCAGACCAGCGGGACTTTGCCGCCGCGCAGGCGGCCCAGAAGATCGCGCAGACCGGCGACCGGGGTCGCCGCGATCAGCAGTTCCGCGCCCGAAAGGGCCTGGTCCAGATCGGCATCGATGCGCAGCGATTCCGGCAACGCGATCTCGGGCAGGTAGCGCGCGTTGCGGCGCGCGGCAGCGAGGGCTTTTGCCTGCGCGGAATCGCGCGCCCACAACGCGACGCGATGCCGGGGAGCCAGCACCGCGGCCAGAGCGGTGCCCCAGGCGCCCGCACCGAGTACGGCGAGCGCGGTCATGCCGCCGGGCTCAGTCGCCCCAGACCACGGAGGCGCGCATGAAACCGGTGGCGCCGTCGGCGTGGCGCACGCGCAGCCAGCCGTTGGGCGCGACCTCGATCAGTTCCAGCGCCACGTTCTGCGCCGCGCTGAACACGCTGGGCGCGCCGTCCTCGGGACGCTCGCGCGCCTCCGCGGAGGCCGCGGTGACGATGACCATGCGCTTGTCGGCGAGCGCCTTCTTCTCGATCCAGCTCAGCGCGCCCGCCTGGTCGCGCACCTTGACCCAGGCCTCGAGGTTGACGATCACCTCGAGCGGATAATCGCGCGACACCACGTAGAGCGGCTTGGCTTGCCGCGACGGCGCGTCGTACAGCACCGCCGCGTTGTCCTGCACCGAGCGGAACTCGATGGCGCCGGCGCCGCTGGCGGCCAGCAGCAGCAGCGCGGGCGCCATCCGGCGCAGCGCCTGCACCGTCATGTCGCCACTTCGATCTTCGGCGCGGCCGCCGCCTGCTGCTGCCGCTCCATGTACAGCTGTTCGAAGGAAATCGGCTGCAGCACCACCGACGGGAAGCCGGCGCGCCCCACCATGTCGGAAATCGCCTCGCGCGCGTACGGATAGAGAATCGTCGGGCAGCCGATGCCCAGCAGCGGCTCGAGATCCTGCTGCGCGATGCCGCGCGCGGTGAAGATGCCCGCCTGCGCCACTTCCGCGTGGAACACAGTCTTCTCGCCGGCGCGCGCCGTCACCGTCACCGTCACCGTCACCTCGAACAGGCCGTCGGCGAACTGGGACGCTTCGTTGCGCACCGCGATCTCGAGCTGCGGGCTCTCAGTCTGCATGAACACCTGGGGCGCGTTCGGCACCTCCAGCGACAGGTCCTTGACGTAGAGCTTCTCGATCTGGAAGACGGCGGGCTGCGGATTTCCGGGCTGCACAGGTTGGTTCATGGGGCCTTCGCAAGTAGTTCGTCTAGTTTCCCGGAATCTTCCAGGTCGTGCAGTTCGTCGCTGCCGCCGACATGCCGGCCGCCGATCCAGATCTGCGGCACGGTGCGCCGGCCGCTCTTTTGCTGCATTTCCGCGCGCCGCGCGGGCTCGATGTCGACCCGCACGCGCTCGATGTCCTTGACGCCCTTGCGCTCGAGCAGCCGGTCGGCCGCCTGGCAATACGGGCAGGCGGCGGTGCAGTAGATCAGCACGCGCGCCATGCCGCAGGCCTCATTTTTCGACCGGCAGGCCGGCCTGCTGCCAGGCGGCATAGCCGCCCGAGAGGTTGCTCACGCTGCCGAAGCCGAGCTTGCGCAGCAGCGCCACGCCGCCCCCGGCGCGGTTGCCGTCGCCGCAATGCACGATCACCGGCTTGGCCTTGTGCTTGTCCAGCTCGCCCGCGCGCCGCTCGAGGTCGGCCAGCGGCACGCTCTTCGCGCCGAGGATGTGGCCCTTCGCGTAGTCCTCCGCGCTGCGCAGGTCCACCACCAGCGCGTCGCTGCGGTTGATGAGCTGCGTCGCTTCCAGCGTGTTCACCCACGGGCCGCCCGCGCCCTTGCGCAGGAACGGCCACAGCAGCATGCCGCCCGAGACCAGGGCGATGACGATGAGGAAGATGTTTTTGGTGATGAATTCCATGCGGATCGCCGCATTATAATTCACTGCATGCACAAGCTCGTGCTGCTGCGGCACGGCGAGTCCGGCTGGAACCGCGAAAACCGCTTTACCGGCTGGACCGACGTCGATCTGTCCGCGCAGGGCGTCGAGGAGGCGCGCGCCGCGGGAAGGCTGCTGAAAGCCGGCGGCTACGCCTTCGATGTCGCTCATACCTCGCTGCTCAAGCGGGCCATCCGCACCCTGAATCTCGCGCTGGAAGAACTCGACCAGCTCTGGCTGCCGGTGCTGAAGGACTGGCGCCTGAACGAGCGCCATTACGGCGCGCTGCAGGGACTCAACAAGGCCGAAACAGCGGCCAAATTCGGCGAAGCGCAGGTGCTCGCCTGGCGCCGCAGCTACGACACGCCGCC
>CAZPNH010000336.1:0-3586 GCA_964587635.1 uncultured Bordetella sp. | reverse complement strand
CGCCACCGCCGGCATCATGTCGGTGAGCCTCAAGGTTACCGGCAAGGCCTCGCACGCCGGCAGCGCGCCGCAGCTGGGCGTCAACGCGCTCTACGAGCTGTCGCACCAGATGCTGCAGACGCGCGACCTCTCCGACCCCGCCACCGGCCTGAAGATGAACTGGACCCTCGCCAGGGGCGGCAGCAACCGCAACGTGATCCCGGCCGAGGCCGAGGCGGTCGCCGACGTGCGCGTGCTGCGCGTCGCCGACTACGACCGCATCGAGGCGGCGGTGCGCGAGCGCGCGAAGAAGCAGCTGCTGCCCGAGTCGAAGGTCGAGCTCACGTTCGAGCGCCGCCGTCCGCCGCTCGAGGCCTCGGCCGCCTCCGCGGCGATGGCGAAGCAGGCGCAGGCCATCTACAGGGAGCTCGGCATGGACCTCGTGGTCGACGCGGTGGCCGAGGGCGGCGGCACCGACGCCGCCTTCGCCGCCCTGAAGACGCAGAATGCCGTGGTCGAGCGCTTCGGCCTGCGCGGCTTCGGCGCGCATTCGAACGACAACGAGTACATCCTGATCCCGAGCATCGAGCCGCGCCTGTACCTCGCGGCGCGCCTGATCATGGACCTCTCGCGCGGCGGGGTGCGCTGAACATGGATGAAGACAACAAGCTGATCGACGAGCGCCGGGAGAAGCTGAAGGCGCTGCGCGCCAGGGGCAATGCCTTCCCGAACGATTTCCGCCGTCAGGACCTTGCCGGCGCCTTGCACGGAAAATACAAGGACAAGTCGAAGGAAGAGCTCGAAAGCCTGAAAGTCGAAGCCGCGGTCGCCGGCCGCATGGTGCTCAAGCGCGTGATGGGCAAGGCGAGCTTCGCCACGCTGCAGGATCAATCCGGGCGCATCCAGCTCTACATCTCGAACGATGCAACCGGGCTGGAAACGCACGATGCGTTCAAGCACTGGGACCTGGGCGACATCCTGTGCGCCTCGGGCACGCTGTTCCGCACCAAGACCGGCGAACTCACCATCCAGGCGACGTCCCTGCGGCTGCTGGTGAAGTCGCTGCGCCCCCTGCCGGAGAAATTCCACGGCATGGCGGACCAGGAAATGAAATACCGCCAGCGCTACGTGGATCTCATCGTCACGGATAAAACGAGAGAGACTTTTTACAAAAGAATAAAAATAATCCGGGCGCTGCGCGAGGCCATGGCGGGGGACGGCTATCTCGAGGTCGAGACGCCGATGATGCAGCCGATTCCCGGCGGCGCCGTCGCGCGGCCGTTCAAGACGCACCACCACGCGTTGGATATGGAAATGTTCCTGCGCATCGCGCCGGAGCTGTACCTGAAGCGCCTGGTGGTGGGCGGCATGGAGCGCGTCTACGAGATCAACCGCAACTTCAGGAACGAAGGCATCTCGACGCGCCACAACCCGGAATTCACCATGATGGAGTGGTACTGCGCCTACGAGGATTGCGAGTACATGATGGCGCATACCGAAAAGCTGGTGCGCTGCGCGGCCGAGGCGCTGGGAAGCACCTCTTTCACCTACCAGGGGACCAGTCTCGATGTCGGCAAGCCGTTCATCCGGCTGCCGATCGCGGAAGCCATCCGCAGTCGGGGCGTCGAGGGCGACCTGCGGGACCGCAAGGTTCTTTCGTCGAAACTGAAGGAGATGCGCGTCGAGCACAAGGACAGCCAGGGCTGGGGCGCGCTGCAGCTCATGCTGTTCGAAGCCATCGCCGAGCAGCACCTGATCCAGCCGACGTTCGTCACCGAGTATCCGGCCGAGGTGTCGCCGCTCGCGCGCCGCAACGACAAGGACCCGGAGACGGTCGACCGCTTCGAGCTGTTCATCGACGCCAAAGAATTCGCCAACGGCTTCTCTGAGCTGAACGATTCCGAGGACCAGGCGGCGCGCTTCCGCGAGCAGGCGCAGATGAAGGACGCGGGCGACCAGGAGGCGATGTACTACGACGCCGACTACATCCGCGCGCTCGAATACGGCATGCCGCCCACCGCGGGCGGCGGCCTCGGCATCGACCGCCTGGTGATGCTGCTGACCGACAGTCCGTCCATCCGGGACGTGATTCTTTTCCCCCACATGAGGCCGGAAGCCGGAAACATTTCGTAACAGACTGTCACCGCTTTTCACCGCCGTCCCCGCTAGCCTGACCGCAAATCAACGCGCAATGG
Organism: uncultured Bordetella sp.; assembly: GCA_964587635.1. Lineage (GTDB taxonomy): Bacteria > Pseudomonadota > Gammaproteobacteria > Burkholderiales > SG8-39 > RBG-16-66-20. The sequence continues at coordinate 1,412 of CAZPNH010000336.1, read as the reverse complement.
GAGCGACAGCCATGCAATCGAAACCCCGCCTGCACCCGCTGCTGAGCCTGGCGGCGATCTCGGTGATGCTCTTTTCCCTGATCGGCATCGGCGCCGTCACCGGGCTGCTGCCGCATTCTTCGGCGACCAAGGCGCCGGACCCGCAGCCCGCCGAGTCCACGGCGGTCGAGCAGTTTTCCTCGGTCACGCCGCCGCTGCCGGCCGTGCGGGAACCCGTGGCAGCGACGCCCCAGCCGAAACCGGCGAAAAAGCAGGTGGTTCGCCATCTGCCGCCGCAGCCGGCGCCGGTCCAGTTCGCGCAGGCTGCCGTACCGCCGCCACCGCCGGCACCCGCAGCCGTTCCGCTGCCGCAGCTCGACACGCTCCCGCCGCCGATGATGGCGGTCGCGCCGCCGCCCCCGCCGGTCTGCGCCGACTGCGGCACGGTGGAGAATTTCCGCGAGGTCGACGTCAAAGGCAAGGCCACGGGCGCGGGTGCCGTCGCGGGCGGCGTGCTTGGCGCAATCGTCGGCCACCAGTTCGGCCGCGGCTCGGGCAAGGACCTCCTCGCCATTGCCGGCGCGGCCGGCGGCGCTTTCGCGGGCCATGAGGCCGAACAGAACATCCGCAGTGACAAGCGCTATGAAATTTCCGTCCGCATGCAGGACGGCAGCCTGCGCACGGTTTCGCAGACCGCGGCGCCCGCCTGGCGCATCGGCGACCGCGTCCGCGTCGTCAACAATCAGGTGATCGCCAGCTCTTAGCCCTAAAATCGTGCCTTCCCCATGGAAGGCACGATTCACGCGCCGCTGCGCGGCATTCTGCTGATGGTGTCCGCCATCGGCTTTTTCGTCGGCATGGACACCATCGCGAAATATCTGTCGCAGTGGTATCCGGTCCCGGGCATCGTCTGGGCGCGCTACGTGATCAACCTCGGCATCCTGCTCGGCTGGCTGGCGGCGCGCGGCGAGCTCAAGCGCATCCGCACCGCGCGGCCCGGCATCCAGCTCGCGCGCGGCGTGCTGCTCGCCAGCGCCACTTTCCTCTACTTCACCTCGCTGCGGGTGCTGCCGATCGCGGACGCCGCGGCGATCGGCTTCGTGCTGCCCCTGTTCGTCGCGGTGCTGGCGGTGCCGATGCTGGGCGAGCGGCTCGACCTGCCGCGCGGCGTCGCGGTGCTGGCCGGCCTGGCGGGCGCGCTCATGATCGTGCGGCCGGGCTCCAGCCTGTTCACCTGGTACGCGCTGCTGCCGGTGGCGATGGCGCTGTGCAACGCGCTCTACCAGATCCTCACGCGCAAGGTCGCGGGCCAGGAGCACCCGCTTACGTCGCTGGTCTGGGGCGCCATCGTCGGCGCGGTGCTGCTGTCGGCCGCGGCTCCGTTCTACTGGCAGGCGCCCGACCGGGCATTCCACTGGCTGCTGCTGCTGGTG
>CAZPNH010000335.1:0-3589 GCA_964587635.1 uncultured Bordetella sp. | reverse complement strand
GCCGGCGCCGGCCGCGACGACGATCTCGACCGGCTTGGTGGGCTCCCACGCGAACGCGGGAGCGGTAGTGAGCGCAAAGCCGGCAAGCGCGCTCGCGAATAGACCCGTTTTCATCCTCATGTCACCCCTCCTTTTTTTGGTTTGCGAAATTGCCTAGGCAGCTTGCCGAGCCGGTGTTTTGGCGCAGCCCGCAAGGTAATCCATCGCCGCCTGCACGCCTTCCCTTTTGATTGGCACACCCGCGAGCTCCAGCCCCATCTCGCATCCCGCGAGTGTACCCATGAGCGTCAGATCATTGAAATCGCCAAGGTGCCCGATGCGGAACACCTTGCCGGCGAGCTTGCCGAGGCCCGTGCCGAGTGACATGTCGAAATTCTCAAGGATGATTTTTCTCACCCGATCGGCGTCGTGACCCGCAGGCAGCAGCACGGCGGTGAGCGATCCCGAGTATTCGGCGGGATTCTTCGCCAGCACCTCCAGACCCCAGGCCCGCACCGCGCGCCGGGTCGCTTCGGCATGGCGCTGATGGCGCGCAAACACGTTCTCCAGGCCTTCCTCCTCGAGCAGCATCTTGAGCGCCTCGCGCAGGCCGTAGAGCAGGTTGGTCGCCGGCGTGTAGGGGAAATAGCCGTCCTTGTTGCTGGCGATCATGTCGCCCCAGTCCCAGAAGCTGCGCGGCATTTTCGAAGTCTTCGAAGCCGCGAGCGCTTTCGCCGAGACGGCATTGAAGGAAAGCCCGGGCGGCAGCATCAGGCCCTTCTGCGAACCGCCGACGGTGACGTCCACGCCCCATTCATCGTGCCGGTAGTCGAGCGAGCCGAGCGAAGAAATGGTGTCCACCAGGAAGAGCGCCGGATGCCCGGCCGCATCGATCGCACGCCGGACTTCGCTGATGCGCGAAACCACGCCGGTGGCGGTTTCGTTGTGCACCACGCAGACCGCCTTGATGAGGTGGCCCTTGTCTTCGCGCAGGCGCGCTTCGATCGCCTGCGGGTCGGCGCCGGTGCGCCAGTCTCCCGCGATGAACTCGGGTTGGAGCCCGAGCCGTTTGGCCATCTTCTGCCACAGCGCGGCGAAATGGCCGGTTTCATACATCAGCACCTTGTCGCCGGGCGACAGCGTGTTTACCAGCGCGGCTTCCCAGGCGCCGGTGCCGGAGGCCGGGTAGATGACGACGTGGGAGGACGTCTTGAATACGCGCTTCATCCCCTCGAGCACCGTTTTGCCGAGCGCGCCGAAGTCCGGCCCGCGGTGGTCCATGGTGGGGAAGTCGATGGCGCGCAGTACCCGGTCGGGAACGTTGGTCGGTCCGGGAATCTGGAGAAAGTGGCGGCCCGCAGCTCTTGTCATCGTCTCCTCCTTAGATTGTATGCAAAACAGTCTATGGTGCGCAGCATAGGGGCTATTGATTGCGTAAAATCCATAAGTTTTGTATTCTGCATACAAAATGGACAATTCACAAGAGCCAACTCCCATCGTCCGCCGGCCTCTCCACGAGGAGGCGACCGACCGTCTGCGCGATCTGATCGTCCAGGGCCGCCTTGCGCCAGGCGCCAGGCTAAACGAGCGCCTGCTGACCGCCCAGCTGGGCGTGTCCCGCACCCCCTTGCGCGAAGCCTTCAAGGTACTCGCCACGGAAGGCCTGGTCGAGTTGCTGCCGAACCGCGGCGCCATCGTTTCGCAAATGGACCCGGTACGCCTGTCGGAAACCCTGGCCGTGATGGGCGCGCTCGATGCGCTGGCCGGCGAGCTGGCCTGCGTGAACGCCACCGACGCCCAGATCAACGAAATCCGCGCGCTGCACTACGAAATGCTCGCTTACCATGCGCGGGGCGATCTCGCGGGCTATTTCAAGTTCAACCAGGCGATTCATCTGAAGATCGTGAAGTATGCCGGCAACGCGGTGCTCTACAACAACTACCGGCAGCTGAACGGCGCCATGCAGCGCGCGCGCTACATGGCCAACCTGTCCAAGGAGCGCTGGGACGCGGCGGTTCGCGAGCATGAGGAAATCCTCGCCGCGCTGGGCGCGAGGGACGTCAAGCGCATCCGGGCGCTGCTGTCGGACCATCTCGCGCACAAGCTCGCCAGCGTGCTCGCCGCGCTGCCCGCACCGCAGCTGCAGGGCCGGGCGGCGTGAACGCGCCGTCCTTCCCTGTCAGGGTCGTGGCGGCAAAGCCGGGCGATTCCCCGCTCGCGTTGCGCCTGCAAAAGGAAGTCGACGGCGAAGTCCTTTTCGATGCCGCATCGCGCGGCCGCTATTCCACCGATGCGTCCATCTATCAGATCGAGCCGATCGGCGTGGTGGTGCCGCGCACGGCGCAGGCCGCCCGGACAGCGATGGCCGTCGCGGCGGAGCAGGGCGTGCCGATTCTTCCCCGCGGCGCCGGCAGCTCGCAATGCGGCCAGACGGTAGGCGCGGCGCTGGTGATCGACGACTCGAAATACCTCAACCGGCTGGTCGATATGGATGTCGGCGCGCGTACCGCGCTCGTGCAGCCCGGCATGGTGCTCGACGCGCTGAACGCAAAACTGCGCGCGCACGGGCTGTGGTTTCCAGTGGACGTGTCCACCAGTGCGCAAGCGACGCTCGGCGGCATGGCGGGCAACAATTCCTGCGGCTCGCGCTCGATCGCCTACGGCAACATGGCGCACAACGTGCTCGCCATCGATGCGGTGACGGCGGAAGGCAAGCGCTGGCGCTTCGGCGCCATGGGAGAAACCGCCGGGCCGCCCGAGTACCTGGAATTTCTCGCAAAACTGAAGTCCTTGTATGAGAGGGAGAAAGAGGAAATCGCCGCCCGCTTTCCGAAAGTCCTGAGGAAAGTCGCCGGCTACAACCTCGATCACCTCGGTCCGCCGCACGCGAGCGCGGCGCATTTGCTGGTCGGATCCGAAGGCACGCTCGCCTTTTCCGAGCAGCTGCTGCTCAAACTCTCGCCGCTGCCCTCCGCGAGGGCGCTCGGCGTGGTGCACTTCCCGAAGTTCTACACCGCGATGGACCTGACGCAGCGCATCGTCAAGCTCGGCCCCTCGGCGGTCGAGCTAGTGGATCGAACGATGATCGGCCTCGCGCGCGAGATCGGCGCGTTCCGCAAGACCGTCGACGCTTTCATCAAGGGCGACCCGGACGCCATCCTGCTGGTCGAATTCTCCGGGGAAGAAAACCAGAACCAGAAACTCAAACAGCTGGTTCAGCTCATGGGAGATCTCGGTTTGCCGGGCAGCGTGGTCGAGATCACCGACGCCAGGCAGCAAAAGGAGCTGTGGGAGGTCCGCAAGGCGGGCCTGAACATCATGATGTCGATGAAGGGCGACGGCAAGCCGGTCTCCTTCATCGAAGATTGCGCGGTGCCGCTGGAACACCTCGCCGAGTACACCGACCGCCTGACCAGGGTATTCGAAAAGCACGGCACGCGCGGCACCTGGTACGCGCATGCCTCGGTGGGCACGCTGCATGTGCGGCCGATCCTCGACATGCGGCGCGACGGCGCGGAAAAAATGCGCGCCATCGCCGAGGAAGCCTGCGCCATGGTCAAGCAATACAAGGGCGCCTACTCGGGCGAGCACGGCGACGGCCTGGTGCGCT
>CAZPNH010000334.1:0-3590 GCA_964587635.1 uncultured Bordetella sp. | reverse complement strand
GCCTGGTGATGAGCATTTCCGACCGCGTGGTGGCGCTCAATTTCGGCAGGAAAATCGCCGAAGGCACGCCCGCCGAGGTGCAGCAGCATCCCGAGCTCATCCAGGCCTACCTCGGCGGAGCCGCCTGAGATGGCGCTGCTGGAAGCCGCCGGCCTGCACGCCGCCTACGGGCAGACCCGGGTGCTGCATGGCATCGACTTCAGCATGGAGGAAGGCACCATCACCACGCTGCTGGGCGCCAACGGCGCGGGCAAGACCACCACGCTGCGCGCGTTGTGCGGCATGGTGCGCATCCAGGGCGAGCTGCGCTTCGGCGGGCAGCGCATCGACGGCCGCGCCACGGAAGACATCGTGCGCCTCGGCATCGCGCACGTGCCCGACGGCCGCGGCACCTTCACCAACCTCAGCACCGAGGAAAACCTGCGCCTGGGCGCCTACACGCGCAAGGACAAGGCCGCCGTGGAAACGGACCTCGAGCGCATGTACGGCTATTTCCCGCGCCTGAAGGAACGGCGCCTGCAGCAGGCGGGCACGCTCTCGGGCGGCGAACAGCAGATGCTGGCCGTATCGCGGGCGCTCATGCTGCGGCCCAGGCTCATGCTGCTGGACGAACCCTCCTTCGGCCTCGCGCCGCTCATCGTCAAGGAGCTGTTCGGCATCCTGCGCGCGGTCAACGAGCGCGAGCGCGTGAGCATGCTGGTGGTGGAGCAGAACGCGGCGATGGCGCTGGACCTCGCGGACCACGCCTACCTCATCGAGACCGGCCGCATCGTGCTCTCTGGCACCGCGGCGGACATCAAGAGCAACGACGCCGTGCGCCGCTCCTACCTCGGCTACTAGGAGAAGACGACACGTGGACGGCTTCCTGCACCAGATCCTCGCCGGACTCGCCACCGGCGGCATCTACGCCAGCCTCGCGCTCGCGCTGGTGATGATCTACCAGGCGACCCACCTGGTGAATTTCGCGCAGGGCGAGCTGGCCATGTTCTGCACCTACATCGCCTGGAGCCTGATCAACGCCGGCGTGCCCTACTGGGCCGCGTTCTTCATGACCGTCGCCTTCGCCTTCGTGCTGGGCGTGGTCATCGAGCGCGTGATCATCCGTCCGGTCGAGAACGCGCCGGTGCTCGCCAGCGTGGTCGTGTTCATCGGGCTGCTGGTGATCCTGAACAGCGTCACGGGCTGGATCTACACCTACACCATCAAGACCTTCCCGAGCCCCTTCCCGGCCGAGCCGCTGTTCGGCAACAAGTACATGTCCTCGCACGAAATCGGCTCGATCGGCGTGACGCTGGTGGTGCTGCTGCTGCTCTACGGCTTCTTCCGCTTCACGCCGCTGGGCCTCGCCATGCGCGCCGCGGCGCAGAACCCGGAATCGAGCCGCCTGGTCGGCATCCGCGTGGGCTGGATGCTGGCGCTCGGCTGGGGCCTCGCCGCCGCCATCGGCTCCATCGCCGGCATGATGGTGGCGCCGATCGTGTTCCTCGACCCGAACATGATGGGCGGCGTGCTGCTCGGCGCCTTCGCCGCGGCGCTGCTCGGCGGCATCGACAATCCGGCCGGCGCGGTGTTCGGCGGCTTCCTCGTCGGCGTGCTGGAAAACGTGCTGGGCGCCTTCGTCATCGGCAACGACCTCAAGCTGGCGGTGGCGCTGGTGCTCATCATCGGCGTGCTGGTGGTGCGGCCCTCGGGCTTCTTCGGCAAGGTCCACGTCACGCGCGTATGAGCAAGCGCCAGCTCATCGTCCTGCTGCTGGTGCTCGCCGCCGCGTGCGCGCTGCCGTTCCTGGTCAGCAACTACCGCGTCTTCCAGTTCACGCTGGTGATGGTGTATTCGATCGCGCTGCTGGGACTCAACATGCTCACCGGCTACAATGGCCAGATCTCGCTCGGACACGGCGCGTTCTACGCCATCGGCGCCTACGTCGCGGCGATCCTCATGGACAAGGCCGGCCTGCCCTACTGGGCCACGCTGCCCGCCGCGGGCGCGGTGTGCCTGGTCGCGGGATTCCTGTTCGGGCTGCCGGCGCTGCGACTGGAAGGCCTGTACCTCGCGCTCGCCACCTTCGCGCTGGGCGTGTCGCTGCCGCAGCTGCTCAAGTACCACCACCTCGAGAAATGGACCGGCGGCGTGCAGGGCATCGTCATCCCCAAGCCCGATGCGCCCGCCTTCCTCACGGAACTGGGCCTCAAGCTGAACCAGGACCGCTGGCTGTATTTCTTCACGCTCGCGGTGACGCTGGTGATGTACCTGCTCGCCTGGAACCTGCTGCGCGGCCGCGTGGGACGCGCCATGGTGGCGATCCGCGACCAGCACGTCGCCGCCGAAGCCATGGGCATCCACACTGCGCTGGTGAAATCGCTCACCTTCGGCGTGTCGGCCATGTTCACCGGCGTCGCGGGCGCGCTGGGGGCGATCGCGGTGCAGTTCGTCGCGCCAGACAGCTTCAACGTGTTCCTCTCGCTCACCTTCCTGGTCGGCATCGTCATCGGCGGCCTGGCGTCCATTTCCGGCGCGCTGTTCGGCGCCGTCTTCATCCAGTTCATCCCCAATGTCGCCGACGAAATCTCGAAGGCGGCGCCCTGGGCGATCTTCGGCGTATTCCTGATCGGCTTCATGTACCTGATGCCGACCGGGGTCGCGGGGGCGATACGCATCGCCCTGGCGCGGCTGGCACGCAACAGGCAGCACAACTGAAGTTCCTTCAAAGGAGGAGGTCCACATGAAACGTTCACTGATACCGATTGCGGCGGCGCTTGCCGCGTTCCTTGCCGCTCCCGCGGCGCTGGCGCAGAAGAAATACGATCCGGGCGCGAGCGACACCGAGATCAAGATCGGCAACATCATGCCGTACAGCGGTCCGGCGTCGGCCTACGGCACCATCGGCAAGGTCGAGGCCGCCTACTTCAAAATGATCAACGACAAGGGCGGCATCAACGGCCGCAAGATCAATTTCATCAGCGTGGACGACGGCTACAGCCCGCCGAAAACCGTCGAAATGGCGCGCAAGCTGGTGGAGCAGGATGAAGTGCTGCTTATTTTCCAGTCGCTCGGCACCGGCATGAACACGGCGATCCAGAAGTACATGAACGTGAAGAAGGTGCCGCAGCTGTTCGTCGCCACGGGCGCCTCGAAGTGGAACGACCCGAAGGAATTCCCGTGGACCATGGGCTGGCAGCCGAACTACCAGACGGAAGCAACGATCTACGCGCAGTACATCCTCAAGAACAAGCCCGGCGCGAAGATCGCGATCCTTTACCAGAACGACGACTACGGCAAGGACTACCTCAAGGGCTTCAAGGACGGCCTGGGCGCGAAAACCAGCCTGATCGTCAAGGAAGTCTCCTACGAGGCGACGGATCCGACCGTGGATTCGCAGATGGTCCAGCTGCAGGCCTCGGGCGCGGACGTGTTCTTCAATATCACCACGCCCAAATTCGCCGCGCTGGCGATCCGCAAGGCCTACGACCTGGGCTGGAAGCCGGTGCATTTCCTCAACAACGTCTCCGCCTCGGTGGGGTCGGTGCTGACGCCGGCGGGCCTGGAAAAGGCGGTCGGGCTGATTTCCACGCAGTACGTCAAGGACCCGA
>CAZPNH010000333.1:2492-3605 GCA_964587635.1 uncultured Bordetella sp. | reverse complement strand
CGAAGCGCGGCGCGTGATGCTGGAGAAAAACATCGGCGTGCGCGTCGTCTCCATGCCGAGCTGGGAGCTGTTCGAGGCCCAGCCGCGGGAATACCGCGACCAGGTGTTGCCGCCGTCCGTCGCCGCCAGGCTCGCGGTCGAAGCCGGCGTGTCGCAGGGCTGGCACCGCTATGTCGGCAGCGGCGGCGACGTGCTCGCCGTGGATCGCTTCGGCGCCTCGGCGCCGGGCGCGGTCATGATGCGCGAATACGGCTTCACGGCCGGGAATGTATGCGCCCGGGCTTTGGCCTTGCTAGGCCGCCACTAGCACATCGACGCCCGCTGCCGGCGTGATCGCCCGCGCGGCAATAGGCTTCCCCTCGCGCCATTGCGCCAGCGCCCGGCGTTTGGACTCGCCGCCGACCAGAAACAGCACTTCCCGGGCATGGCTCAGCCGCGCCGCGCTGAGCGTCACGCGCTGCGGCGGAGGTTTGGGCGCATCGAACACCGCCAGTGCGTCCGGCGAGCCGGACGCGGCCCCCCATTCATGTCCCGGGAACAGGCTCGCGGTATGGCCGTCCTCGCCCAGACCGAGCAGCACCAGGTCGAATTCGCCGAGCGCGTGCAAAACCCCGGCGTACGCTTGCGCCGCCCGAACGGCTCCCGCCTCTGCGGGAATCGCATGCACCTGCGCCGCCGGAATCGCCACGTGATCGAGCCAGGCCTCACCGGCCATGCGCGAGTTGCGGGCCGGGTCGGCTGGCGGCGCGCAACGCTCGTCGCCGAAGTAAATGTGCCAGCGGACCCAGTCGGCGTCCGCGCCACGCAGACGCCGGTACGCGCCGCCCGGCGTGTCGCCGCCGGCGAGGACGAGATGGAAACGTCCACGCGCGCTGATGGCACGATCGGCTGCCGCCACGATCCGCGCCACGGCGGCGCGATCCAGCGCCGGCCGGTCGGGCAGCGCGTGCCAGCGGCATTGGTGCGCTTCGGTGAATGCCACTGGAAATCGTACCCGGCTGCCGCCCGTGCAATATGTGCGCCAGCGCACCGAGTACGGCGGCCTTTCGTCGTATTTTTCACGATGCACCTCGGCATGATCGGATTGGGGCGGATGGGGGCCAGCCTGGTGCG
>CAZPNH010000333.1:0-2392 GCA_964587635.1 uncultured Bordetella sp. | reverse complement strand
TGCGGCACCAGCGGCGGCGTGTTCGGGCAGGAGCGCGGCTACTGCCTGATGATCGGAGGGGAAAGCCAGGTCGTGAAGCGCCTGGAGCCGATATTCAGGAGCATCGCGCCCGGGATCAAGGCGGCATCCCGCACGCCGGGCAGGCATGGCGCCGCCGCTTCCGCGGAACAAGGCTACCTGCATTGCGGACCGGCCGGCGCGGGCCACTTCGTGAAGATGGTCCACAACGGCATCGAGTACGGCCTCATGGCGGCCTATGCGGAAGGACTGAACGTGCTGCGCAACGCCAACGCTGGCAAACGCGCGCGCGATGCGGATGCAGAAACGGCCCCGCTGCGCAACCCGGAGCACTACCGATACGACCTGGACCTTCCCGCGATCGCGGAAGTCTGGCGCCGCGGCAGCGTGATCGGCTCGTGGCTGCTGGATCTGACCGCCGCCTCGCTCGTGAGCAGCCCGGATCTGAAGACCTATGCCGGCCGCGTCTCGGATTCCGGCGAAGGGCGCTGGACCATCGCCGCCGCCATCGATGAATCCGTGCCGGTCCCGGTTCTCAGCGCCGCGCTCTATGCGCGCTTCAGCTCGCGCGGCAACGCGGATTTCGCCAACCGGGTGCTGTCCGCCATGCGCAAGCAGTTCGGCGGCCATGACGAGAAGAAGAAAGGAAAGCGCGCATGAACGGGAGCAAGGGCGGCACGGCGCGGTCCGACGCGCTGGTGCTGTTCGGCATGACGGGCGATCTGGTGCAAAAGAAAATCTTTCCCGCGCTCTACGCGATGGCCAAGCGGGGCGTTCTCGACATCCCCGTGGTCGGCGTCGCCTCCCGCAAGTGGAGCCTGGCGCAGCTCCACAGGCAGGCAACGGACAGCATCCGGAAATCCGGCGGCATCGACGACCGGCGCGCCCTGCGCCGCCTGCTGTCCCTGCTCCGCTACGTGAGCGGCGACTACAACGACCTGGCGACCTTCAAATCGCTCAAGGCGGCGCTGGGCGGCGCCCGGCACCCCGCCTTCTACCTCGCCATCCCGCCTGCGCTGTTCGCGACCGTCATCAAGGGGCTGGGCGCCGCGGGCCTCGCGCACGGCGCGCGCGTCATCGTCGAAAAACCGTTCGGCCGGGACCTGGCCTCCGCGCGCGAGCTCAATCGCATCGCCCGCTCCGTGTTCGCGGAAGACGCGATCTTCCGCATCGATCACTTCCTCGGCAAGGAGGCGATCATGAACATTCTCTATTTCCGCTTCGCCAATTCCTTCCTGGAGCCGATCTGGAACCGCAACTGCGTGGCCAGCGTGCAGATCACGCTGTCGGAGAACTTCGGCGTGGAGGGCCGCGGCGCGTTCTACGAAACCGCCGGCTGCCTGCGCGATGTGATCCAGAACCACCTGTTCCAGATCGTCGCGCTGCTCGCCATGGAGCCGCCGACCTACCGCGGCTTCGGCGCGGTGCACGGCGAGACGGCCGATGTCTTCCAGGCGATGCGCCCCATGAAACCCGCGGACGTGGTGCGCGGCCAGTACGCCGGCTACCGCAGGGAGGCGGGCGTGGCAAAGAACTCCGATGTGGAGACGTTCTGCGCGCTGCGGCTGTTCATCGATTCGTGGCGCTGGGCGGGGGTGCCGTGGTACCTGCGCTCGGGCAAGTACATGGCGGAGACGGCGGCCGAGGTGCTGGTCCGCCTGAAGCCGCCGCCGCAACGGCTGTTCGCCGATTCGGCATCCACGGCCGGCGGCGCCAACTACCTGCGTTTCCGTCTTTCCCCCAACTCCGCCGTCGCCCTCGCCGCCCGCGTCAAGCGCGCAGGCAAGGATTTCGTCGGCGATCAGCACGAGCTTTACCTGGTGGATCAGCGGCCGGGAGAGGAAGCGCCCTACGAGCGGCTCCTGGGCAACGCCATCGCCGGCGACGGCGCGCTGTTCACCCGGGAGGACGCGGTCGAGGCCGCCTGGGCGGTGGTCGACCCGGTCCTCAGGAAGCACCACCGCGCCATTCCCTACCGGCGCCACAGCTGGGGACCGAAACAGGCCGAGGCGCTCACCGTCGCGGACGGCGGCTGGCACAACCCCATACCGGGACAGGCGTGACGCCGGCCGCGGACGAGGTGGTGTTCCTGCTCGATGTGGACAATACGCTGCTCGACAACGACCGCATACAGGACGATCTCCGGGCGCATCTCGCGAAGGAGTTCGGACCGGCGAACCGCGACCGGTACTGGGAGATTTTCGAAGCCCTGCGTGCGGAACTGGGCTACGCGGACTACCTCGGCGCATTGCAGCGCTACCGGCTCGGCGCCGGGAACGATCCGCGCCTGCTGCGGATGTCCGCGTTCCTCGTGGACTATCCGTTCACGGACCGTTTGTACCCGGGCGCGCTGGCCGCCGTCGCGCATCTGCGC
>CAZPNH010000332.1:0-3605 GCA_964587635.1 uncultured Bordetella sp. | reverse complement strand
ACGCACATGGAGCAGCCGGCTTCGCGCCATTCGAAGCCCGCATCGAGGAATATCTGGTGCAGGCCCTCGGCTTCCGCGTCCTGCTTGATGCGCCAGGAACCGGGCACCACCCAGGCCTTGACGTGCTTTGCCGCCTTGCGGCCGCGCGCGATTTCGGCGGCGGCGCGCAGGTCGGGCAGCCGCGAGTTGGTGCAGGAGCCGATGAACACGCGGTCCACTTTCGTGCCGGCGATGGGCTTGCCGGAGGCGAGGCCCATGTAGGCGAGCGCCTGCGGCTTGTTGCCCGGGATGATGCCGTCCACGCCGATCACGTCCTCGGGGCTGGTGCCCCAGGTGATCTGCGGCGCGAGCGACGAGCAATCCAGCCTGTGCACCTTGTCGAAGGCCGCGGCCGGATCGCTAGGCAGCGTTTTCCAGTGCTCCACTGCCTGCGCCCACAGCGCGCCCGAAGGCGCGTGGCGCCGGCCTTCGAGGTAGTCGTAGGTTTTCTGGTCGGGCGCGACCATGCCGACCTTGGCGCCCAGCTCGATGGACAGGTTGCACACCGTCATGCGGCCTTCCATGTCGAGGCCGCGGATCGCCTCGCCCGCATACTCCACCGCGTAGCCCCTGCCGCCCGCGGTGCCGATGCTGCCGATGAGCGCGAGGATCAGGTCCTTGGCCGCGACGCCGCGCGGCGGCTTGCCGAGGAAATCCACGCGCAGGGTCTTCGGCTTCTGCTGCACGATGGTCTGCGTGGCGAGCACGTGCGCGAGTTCGCTGGTGCCGATGCCCCAGGCGAGCGCGCCCAGCGCGCCGTGCGTGCAGGTGTGGCTGTCCCCGCACAGGAGCAGCACGCCCGGCAGCGTGAAGCCGAGCTCGGGTCCGACCACGTGCACGATGCCCTGGCCGTCCTGGCCGACGTCGTAGATTTTCAGGCCGGCGCGTTTGCTCTCGGCGCGGAAGGTCTCGATCATTTTGTCGGCCCAGGGCGCGTTGCCGCCTTTCGCGCCCGGCACGGTCGAGACCACGTGGTCCATGGTGCCCACGGTGAGCTCGGGATTGCGCATCCTGATGCCGCGCCTGTTTATTTCGAGCTGGCCGCGCAGGCCGGACATCTCGCTCATGAGGTGGCGGTCGACGTGCAGCAACTGCACGCCGTCGCCCAGCTCCTCGACCACGTGCTGGTCCCAGATCTTGTCGAACAGGGTACGTGCGGTCATGGGGTTTTCACTCGATTCGGATGTTGGCCTGCTTTACCACCGGACCCCAGCGCTCCAGGTCGGCGCGGATCTGCGCGCCGAATTCCTCGGGCGAATTGCCCACCGGCTCGATGCCGAGCACCGCATAGCGCTCGCGCACCTCGGGCTCCTTCAGCACGGCGGCGATCTCGCGCTGCAACCGTTCCACGACGGGCCGCGGCGTTTTCGCCGGCGCGAGGATGCCGACCCAGGAATCCACCACGAAGCCCGGCAGCCCGCTCTCGATGAAGGTCGGCACATCGGGAGCGCCAGCGGCCCTTTTTGCGCTGGACAGGCCGAGGCCCTTCAGGCGGCCGCTTTTGAGGAACGGATTGGCGCCCGCCACCGCGGTGCAGGCGAGCGGGATCTGGCCGCCGACCGCGTCGGCGATCGCCTGGCCGCCGCCCTTGTAGGGCACGTGCACGAGATTCGTGCCGGTGCGCTGGCTGAGCAGTTCGCAGGCGAGGTGCGCGCTCGAGCCGGTGCCGGCCGAGCCGTAGGAGAGCGAGCCCGGGCTGGCCTTCGCGAGCGCGATCAATTCGCGCAGGTTGTTCGCCGGCACGGAAGGATGCGCCACCACGATCACGCCCGCGTCGCCCAGCTTGGTGACCGGCGCGAAGTCGCGCAGCACGTCGAAGCCCAGTTTCGAGTAGACGTGCGGGTTGACGACGATGGTGCCGTCGTAGCCGAGCAGCAGCGTGTAGCCGTCGGGCGCGCTCTTCGCCGCCATTTCGGTGCCGATGTTGCCGGCGGCACCGGGCCGGTTCTCGATCACCACGGGCTGGCCCAGCCGCGCGCCCAGCCTGTCGGAGACCGCGCGGGCGCTGGTGTCGGCGATGCCGCCGGGGGAGAACGGCACCACGAGGCGGATGCTGCGCGAGGGCCATTCCTGTGCAGTCGCTTGAAAGGAGAAAAGAAACAATATTAAAAACAGACGAATCATGCAAAACCTTTCAGCGCGGGTAAGACCCGTTGTTGACGTCCAGCGTCGTCCCGTTCACGTACTCGGGGCAAGCGCTGCCCAGCCACAGGATCGCCGCCGCGATTTCCGCCGGCCGGCAGACGCGCCCGGAGTAGACCGACTTCATCACGCCGTCCTTGCGCGACTGCGGCAGCTGGTCGTACATCGCGGTCTGGGTAGGGCCCGGCGCCACCGCGTTCACCAGCACGCCGTACGGCCCGAGCTCCTTCGCCCAGGCCTTGGTCATGTTCAAGATGCCGGCCTTGGTGATGCCGTACCAGAGGTCCGGATGGCCGGTGAAGGCGGCGACCGAGCCCACGTTGACGATGCGGCCGGATTTCCTCTTCTTCATCTGCACCGAAACCGATTCAATCAGCGTGGCCGGCGCTTCGAGATTCACCGCGAGGACTTCGCGCTTGTGCGCTTCGGGAATGGCGTCGTAGGGGTCGCAGAACAGGACGCCGGCGTTGTTCACCAGCGTGTGAATTTCATGTTGCGCGAGTTTTTTTATTTCCGGAAGGTTCCGCAGGTCGAACTCGATTTTCTCGGCGCCCTTCAAGTCGAAGCCCGAAAAGTCCTTGTCCAGCGCGAGAACCCGCCATCCCACATCCAGGAAGGCGCGTGCGGTGGCGAGGCCGATGCCGCGCGCCGCGCCGGTGACGAGCACGGTGCTCACGGGTTTTTCCTGCGCATGCGGATGTTGAGCATCTCGACGGCGAAGGCAAACACCATGGCGAAGTAGACGTAGCCCTTGGGAATCTCGTGCTCGAAGCCGGCCGCGATCAGCACCACGCCCACCACGACGAGGAAGGCGAGCGCCAGCATCTTGATGGTCGGGTGCGCGGAGATGAAGCGGCCGATGGCGCCGGCGAAGGCCATCATCAGCAGCACCGAGGCGATGACGGCCGTCACCATGACCGCCACCTCCTTCACCATGCCGACCGCGGTGATGATGGAGTCGAGCGAGAACACCAGGTCGATGACCATGATCTGCCCGAGCACGGCGGCGAAGCCCGCGCCGCCGCCGGCGCTGCGCCCGCCCTCGGTGCCTTCCACGAGCTGGTGGATTTCATGCACGCTCTTCCACAGGAGGAACAAGCCGCCGCCCAGCAGGATCAGGTCGCGGCCGGAGAATTCCTGGCCGAGCGCGCTGAACAGCGGCGCGGTTAGGCCGATGAGCCAGGCGAGCACCAGCAGGAGGCCGATGCGCATGAACATGGCGCCGAAGAGGCCCAGCCGCCGCGCGCGGTCGCGCTGCGCTTCCGGCAGCCGCTCCACCAGGATCGAGATGAAGATGATGTTGTCGATGCCCAGCACCAGTTCCAGCGCGGTCAGCGTGGCGACGGCGATCCAGGCCTGCGGGTCGGAAAGAAGGGTGAGGATGTGGATACCGCCGTCCCCGCTATTGAAGACCGGCGAAGGGG
>CAZPNH010000331.1:0-3607 GCA_964587635.1 uncultured Bordetella sp. | reverse complement strand
TGCCGCCGACCAGCCCGCCCGCGAGAACGAGCGACACCGCCTTCGCGCGAAAGTCCGCCGCCGCCACTTCCGCAGCGACGAAACGGTAGTACTGACCGAACGCGTTGTAGGTGCCCCACACGAGCGTGCCGAAGCACAGCAGCCAGAAGTTCGCCTGCCAGATGGCGGTCGCGCAGATCAGCGCGCCGACGATCCCCACCGAGGCGCCGCGGATCAGGCCCAGGCGCCGGCCCACCTTCTTCATGTAGAGCGAAGCCGGCACGGTCGTCACCGCGCCGCCGATCACCCAGCAGGTCACCGGCAGCGTCGCCAGCGACGCATGCGGCGCAAGCGCGAGCCCCGCCAGGCCGTTGATCGCGATCAGCGTGGAGTTGTTGGTGAACAACATCGCCTGGCAGGCGGCGAGCAGGCCAATGTTGAAGCGGGCGTTGCCAGCGGTACTGGACATGTATACAGTAGCGGGAGGGGAATGCAATTCTAGTTTGAAATGACCAAGCTGCGAGGCGCACTTTCACAGATTCAGGGCCGCTTCGAGACCGCGGAGCGCTCGGGCGTGGATGACGGCTGGGCGCGCGACGAGGAGGAATTGCCCGAACTGCGGACGACGGTCACGGAAGAAAGGGCGCGCTCGATCATTTCGCGCAACGAATCGCCCGACGTTCCCTTCGAGCAGTCGATCAACCCGTACCGCGGCTGCGAGCACGGCTGCATCTACTGTTTCGCGCGGCCCACGCACGCCTACCTGGAACTGTCGCCCGGCCTGGATTTCGAGACGAAGCTTTTCGCCAAGACCAACGCGGCGGAATTGCTGAAGGAAGAAATCTCGAAGCAGGGCTACCGCGCCAGGCCGATCGCCTTCGGCACCAACACGGATTGCTATCAGCCGATCGAACGCCGCTACAAGGTAATGCGCGGCATCCTCGAAGTGCTGGCCGCCTGCGACCATCCGCTGACCATCGTCACCAAGTCGGCGCTGATCGAGCGCGACCTCGACCTGCTCGCGCCGATGGCGGAGAAGAACCTGGTGAAGGCCTTCATCTCCATCACCACGCTGGACCATCGCCTCGCGCGCACGCTGGAGCCGCGCGCGGCCAGCCCGCGGCGGCGCGTGGATGCGCTGCGCGCGCTGGCAAATGCCGGGATCCCCTGCGGCGTCATGGTCGCGCCGCTGATCCCGGCGCTCACGGACAAATCCCTGGAAGACATTCTGGCGGCGGCGGCCGGCGCCGGCGCGACCATGGCCGGCTGGATCCTGCTGCGGCTGCCGAACGAGGTTAGGCCGCTGTTCAAGGAATGGCTGGCCGCGCATTACCCGCAGCGCGCCGACCACGTCATCAGCATCGTCAAGCAATCGCGCGGCGGCCGCGAGAACGACCCGAACTTCGGCTCGCGCATGACCGGCTCGGGCAACTTCGTCGAGCTCATCGGCAAGCGTTTCGACCTCGCCTGCCGGCGCCTGGGCCTGAACAGCGAGGACAACCACATGGCTTCGCGCGGCGGACTGGACACCTCCCTTTTCAGGCCGCCCTCCGCCGGCGGGCAGATGCCGCTGTTTTGATGCGCATCCTCTGCATGGCGGCGGGCTGGGGAATCGCGGCGCTCATCGTCTGGCTGTCGGTGACGCCCTCGCCGCCGCAGATCAACATCGAGCAGGGCGACAAGCTCGGCCACTTCGCCGCCTATGGCGCGCTGATGTTCTGGTTCTGCCTGCTCTACACGCGGCGCGCGCCGCGCATCGCCTACGCCCTGCTCTGGATCGCCATGGGCATCGGCCTCGAATTCGTGCAGCGGCAGCTCGGCTACCGGACTTACGACGTCTACGACATGTGCGCCAACGCGGTCGGCGTGCTGATCGGCTGGGCCGCGGCGCTCACGGTCCCCAGAGTCTTACCAGCAGCGGGAAAAGAAACGCCGTAAACAGGCCGTTCAATCCCATCGCCAGGCCGGCGAAGGCGCCCATGGTCTCGGAGACCTGGAAAGCGCGCGCGGTGCCGATGCCGTGCGCGGCGACGCCCACCGCGAAACCGCGCACCGCATGATCTTCGATGCGCAGCAGGTTCAGCGTGCCGCGCGCCAGCACGGCGCCGACGATGCCGGTGCAGACCACCAGCACCGCGGTCAGCGACGGCAGGCCGCCCAGTTTCTCGGCGATACCCATGGCGATCGGCGTGGTCACCGATTTCGGCGCGAGCGACAGCAGCGTCTCCCGGCTCGCGCCCAGCGCCCAGCCGATGGCGACGGCGGAGGACACCGCGGTCACGAAGCCGGCGAACAGCGCGCCGCCGATCGGCAGCAGGTTCTTCCTGAGCTTGTCCAGGTTCGCGTACAGCGGCACCGCCAGCGCCACGGTGGCGGGACCGAGCAGGAAGTGCACGAACTGCGCGCCCTCGAAATAGGTCGCGTAGGGCGTGCCGGTCGCCATCAGCAGCGCCACCAGCATCGCCACTGCAATCGCCACCGGGTTGGCGAGCGGATTGAGGCCGGATTTCGCGTACAGCCAGAACGCCGCCTGGTAGGCGAGCAGCGTCACCGTCAGCCCGAGCAGCGGCGTGGCAGAGAGGTAGACCCAGATCTCGCCGAGTTTGCCGGTCATTTCTGCAGCCAGCGCATCACCAGCGCCGTGACGCCGATGGTGAGGACCGTGCTCGCCACAAGCGCCACCGAGATCGGCAGCCACTCCGCGCCCAGGCGCTGGAAATGCAGCATCACGCCGACGCCCGCCGGCACGAACAGCAGCGACAGGTGCGACAACAGCGTCTGGCAGGTGCCGCGCAGACCTTCCGGCGCGGACCCGCGGTACAGCAGCGTGAGGAACAGCAGCAGCATGCCCACCACCGGCCCGGGTACCGGCAGGGCGAGCAGATGTACGGCCACCTCGCCCACGAGCTGGTAGACGAGCAGCAGAGTGAACGCGCCGAGCATTGGCCGGAAGTTTACGTTAGGCTCGCCGCATGAGTCCGCTGCTGCACGCACCGATCGTGCCGACGCTCGCGCGGCTCGCGGCGCCCGGCATCGCGCTGGCGCTGTTCCAGACCGCGGTATCGGTGGCGGACACCTATTTCGTGGGGCGGCTGGGCACGGAGTCGCTGGCCGGCCTCGCGCTCGTCTTCCCGATGGTGATGCTGCTGCAGATGACCTCGGCGGGCGCCATGGGCGGCGGCGTTTCCTCCGCGGTGGCGCGCGCGCTGGGCGCGGGCAAACAGGATGCGGCGCGCGAACTGGTAGTGCATGCCGTGGTGATCGCCATGGGCGCCGGCCTCGCCTTCACCCTGCTCCTGCTGGGACTGGGAAGCTCGCTCTATGCACTGCTCGGCGGCCACGGCGCGGCGCTGGCGCACGCGCTTTCCTATTCGCAGGTGCTGTTCGGCGGCGCGGTGCTGGTCTGGATCGCCAACACGCTGGCAAGCGTGCTGCGCGGCAGCGGCAACACGCTTGCGCCCGCGCTCGCCCTCGCGGGCGCGGCGCTGGTGCAGATCCCGCTTTCCGGCGCGCTGACACTCGGCTGGGGTCCGTTCCCGCATTGGGGCATCACCGGAACGGCTGTCTCCTACGTGGTTGCCTTCGGCGTGGCGAGCCTCGCCATGGCGTTGCGGGTCTGGCACAGCGG
>CAZPNH010000330.1:0-3615 GCA_964587635.1 uncultured Bordetella sp. | reverse complement strand
TCTTTGGCAAAGTGGTGGCGGTGCTGGACGAACTGGTAGTGGTGATCCTGGGGCACAAGCCCGCCTACCAGGTCGCGGAGGACGACCGGCGCGCCAAGGGCGATTTCTCGGAGATGGTCTGATGAGCACGCTGACCATCGGCGCCATTCTGTTCGCGCTGCTGCTGGTGCTGCTGTTTGCCGGCATCTGGATCGCGATATCGCTGGCCGCGGTGGCCTGGTTCGGGCTGCATTTCTTCACCTCCACGCCGCCCGACGTGAACCTTTTCCAGTCGTTCTGGAGTTCGAGCGCGTCGTGGACGCTGGCCGCGCTGCCGCTGTTCATCTGGATGGGAGAGATCCTCTACCGCACCAAGCTGTCGGAGGAAATGTTCGAGGGCCTCGCGCCCTGGCTCAACTGGTTGCCCGGCCGGCTGATGCACGTGAACATCCTCGCCTGCGGCATCTTCGGCACGGTGTCGGGCTCTTCGGCGGCGACCTGCGCCACCATCGCCAAGGTCGCCCTGCCCGAGCTCATCAAGCGCGGCTACGACGAGAAGACCGCGCTGGGCTCGCTGTGCGGCGCGGGCACGCTGGGCATCCTGCTGCCGCCCTCCATCATCATGGTGGTCTACGCGGTGGCCGCGGAAGTCTCCATCCTCAAGGTGTTCATCGCCGGCTTCCTGCCCGGCTTCCTCCTCATGGCGCTGTTCTCCGGCTACATCATCGTCTGGGCGCTCGTCTACCCGGAGAAAACGCCGAAAGCCGAGGGCAATCTCACCTTCCGCGAGAAGATGCACAAGAGCCGCCACCTGATTCCCTGCATGGTGCTCATCGTGTTCATCGTCTGGGTGATGATGATCGGCTGGGCCACCGCGACCGAGTCCGCAGCCTACGGCGTGCTGGGCTCGCTTGCCATCGCCTGGTGGTCGGGCGGCCTGAACCGCGACAGCTTCTGGCAGAGCCTGATGGGCGCGACGCGGCTGTCCTGCATGATCATGTTCATCCTCGCCGGCGCGAGCTTCCTCACCACCTGCATGGGCTTCACCGGCATCCCGGAGGCGCTCGCCCAATGGGTGGAGTCGCTGCATCCGAGCCGCTACATGCTGATCGCGGTGCTCGCGGGCATCTACATCCTGCTCGGCACCGCCCTCGACGGCGTGTCGATGATCGTGCTCACCACCTCCATCGTCATCCCGATGGTGCAGAAGGCGGGCATCGACCTGATCTGGTTCGGCATCTTCATCGTGCTGCTGGTCGAGATCGCCGAAGTCACGCCGCCGCTGGGCTTCGACCTGTTCGTGCTGCAGACCATGAGCGGCCGGGACAGCAACTATGTCGCCTACGCGTCGATCCCCTTCTTCTTCATGATGGTACTGTGCATCGTGCTCATCACCATCTTTCCTGAAATCGTCACCTGGGCGCCCGACGTACTGCTGGGGAAACCAAAATGATCATCGTCCACCACCTGAACAACTCCCGCTCGCAGCGCGTGCTCTGGCTGCTCGAAGAGCTGGGCGTGCCCTACGAAATCAAGCGCTACCAGCGCAACGCGGAGACCATGCTCGCGCCGCCGGAACTGCGCGCGGTGCACCCGCTCGGCAAGTCGCCGGTGATCAGCGACGGCGGCCTGACCATCGCGGAATCGGGCGCCATCGTCGAATACCTGGCCGGGAAATACGGCGGCGGGAAACTGATACCGGCCGCGGGCACGCCGGAACACATGCGCTTCACCTACTGGATGCACTTCGCCGAAGGCTCGGCGATGCCGCCGCTGCTCATGAAGCTCATCTTCGACCGCATGGAAACCGGGCCGATGCCGTTCTTCGTCAAGCCCATCGCGCGCGCCATCGCGCGCAAGGGCAAAAGCGGCTTCGTGCAGCCGAACATCGACCGCCTCCTCGCGTTCATGGAAGGCGAACTCGGCAAAACCGCCTGGTTCGCGGGCGCCGAATTCAGCGCCGCCGACATCCAGATGAGCTTTCCGCTGGAGGCGGCCTCCATGCGCGCCGGGCTGGACGAAAAGTTTCCCAGGCTGTGGGCTTTCCTTAAGACCATCCACGCGCGCCCGGCCTACCAGCGCGCGCTGGAAAAAGGCGGCAAGTACGAATTGCTGAAATGAGATGTCTCGTCCGGTCTACCTGACCGAGGACATCCGCCGCGTCGAGCAGGCGGCCGGCAATGCGCCGCTCATGGAACGCGCGGGCGCGGCTGCCGCCGAATTGGCGGCGACCTTGCTCTCGGACAAAGGCAAGGATGTGCTGGTGCTCGCGGGGCCCGGCAACAACGGCGGCGATGCAAAGATTGTTGCCAGGCTTTTGCAGGAAAGATTTTTTCGCGTCACCGTTGCAGAAACCCCGCCCGCGAAAACCTTTGACCTGATCATCGACGGCCTGTTCGGCATCGGGCTCAGCCGCCCGGTCGAGGGTAAGTACGCGAAGCTGGTCGAGTACGTGAACGCGCAGGCCTGCCCGGTGCTCGCGCTCGACATTCCCAGCGGGCTGAATTCGGACACGGGCCAGGTGCTCGGCTGCGCGGTGCGCGCCACGCACACCATCACCTTCATCGGCCTGAAGCCGGGCCTGCTGACGCTGGATGGCCCCGACTGCTGCGGGCAGGTCTCGGTCGCAGATTTGCAGATCGACCAGGCACTGGTACGCGCCGGCGGCTGGATCGCCGAACCTGCACTGTTCCGCAACATCCTCAAGCCCCGTCCGAAGAATTTCCACAAGGGCCTGTCCGGATCTCTCGCCGTGATCGGCGGCGCCGCGGGCATGGCGGGCGCCGCCCTGCTCGCCGGGCGCGCGGCGCTCAAGCTGGGCGCCGGCCGCGTCTATGCCGGGCTGCTCGAAGAGCAATCCATCGATCCCATCGCGCCCGAACTCATGCTGCGCCATCCGGACGACGTGCTCGGCCTCGACCTCGACGCCATCGTCATCGGCCCCGGGCTTGGCAAGGGCGAGCGCGCCGAAACCCTGCTCGCCGCCGTGCTGGCGAGCGACCTGCCCTGCGTGCTCGATGCCGACGCGCTCAACCTCATCGCCGAAGATGAGGACCTGCGCAAAGCCTGCGCGCGCCGCAAAGCGGATACGCTGCTGACGCCGCATCCGGCCGAAGCCGCGCGGCTGCTGGCGGAAACGACCGCTGCCGTGCAGGCCGACCGTCTTAAATCGGCGCGCGCGCTGTCCACGAACCTGAACGCGCACGTAGTCCTCAAGGGCAACGGCAGCATCATCGCCGCCCGCGACGGCCACTGGTTCATCAACACCTCGGGCAATCCCGGCATGGCCTCGGCCGGCATGGGCGACGTGCTATCGGGAATGCTCGGCGCGCTGCTCGCGCAGAAATACACCGGCGAAACCGCGCTGGTGCTCGGCGTTCATCTTCACGGTTGCGCCGCCGACGATCTGGTAAGCGCGGGAATCGGCCCGGTGGGTCTTAACGCGGGCGAGTTGATCGGCCCCGCGCGAAAAGTCTGGAATTCCTGGCTGGCGCCCTGACCGGCCTCAGGCCGCGCGCACGCGCGCTTTCTGTTCCGGGTAGGGATAGAGCATGTTGAGCGCGATGGACTGCTGGTTGGCCTGCACGATGCGCACGTGCTCGCGGCGCAGTTCGCGCGCGTGCCGCACGCCGCAGG
>CAZPNH010000329.1:0-3628 GCA_964587635.1 uncultured Bordetella sp. | reverse complement strand
CACCAGCAGGTCGAGGATCTGCGCCTGGATGGTCACGTCCAGCGCCGTCGTGGGTTCATCGGCGATGAGCACTTCGGGCTCGGCGGCCAGCGCGGACGCGATCATCACGCGCTGCTTCAGGCCGCCCGAGAGCTGGAACGGATATTCCCCGAAGCGGCGGCCCGCGTCCGGAATGCCGACCGCATCCAGCAGTTCGAGCGCGCGCCTGTGCACCGCGTCCCCGGACAGCGCGGTGTGGCGCTCGAGGACTTCGGCGATCTGGCGTCCCACCGTGAGCACCGGGTTGAGCGCCGTGGAGGGCTCCTGGAAAATCATCGCCACGCGCCGCCCGCGCACCGCGCGCATCGCCGCCTCGGGGAGCGCCAGCAGGTCGCGGCCTTCCAGCAGCACGCGGCCATCCGATATGCGCCCGGCCTCCGGCAGCAGGCGCATGAGCGAGAGCGCCGTCATGGATTTTCCGCTGCCGGATTCGCCCACCAGCGCGAAGCACTCACCCTTGCGAAGCTCGATGTCGACGCCGTCCACCGCGCGCACCTCGCCCCTCGCGGTGTCGAGCTGCGTCTTGAGATCCGTTACTTCGAGGACAGGCTCGTTCACGTGCTCGGTCACATGCGTACCCGCGGATCAAAACCGTCGCGCACCGCGTCGGCGAACAGGTTGGCCGCCAGCACCAGCGCGAACATGAAGGTGAACGCGGTCGCCAGCGCCCACCACACCACCGGCTCGCGCGACATTTCCAGGCGCGCGGCATTGATCATGGTGCCGAAGCTGTTGGTGGAAGGGTCCACCCCGACGCCGACGTAGGACAGCACGGCCTCGGCCAGCACCAGGCCGGAAAAATCCATCACCATGGTGATGATCACGATGTGCGACAGGTTCGGCAGCACGTGGCGCGCGAGGATGCGCGCATCGCGCACGCCGAAGGCATGCGCCGCCTGGATGTATTCGAGCTCCGACAGCTTGAGCGTCTCGCCGCGCAGCAGGCGCGCGAGCCCGGTCCAGCTCGTGAGGCCCAGGATGGCGCACAGGATGAACAGCCTGAAGTCGGCGCGCTGCGCGGCCGTGTTGAACCAGTCCGAATGCCGGTCGATCACCACCTGCATCATCAGCACCGCCGCCGCGATGAGCAGCACGCCCGGGATCGAATTCAGCGTGGTGTAGAAGTACTGGATGACGTCGTCCACCCAGCCCTTGAAGTAGCCCGCCATGGTTCCCAGCGCCATGCCCAGGGGCAGCAGCACCAGCGTGGTCACGGTGCCGATGACGAGGCTGGTGCGGATCGACTTCAGCGCCAGGTAGAACACGTCCTGCCCGACCTTGTCGGTGCCGAGGACGTGATACGAAGTACATAGCGCGATGGCGGGTCCCGCCATCAGCAGCAGCACGGCAAGCGACGCATAGGCAGCGCCCCAGGCCACCTCGGGCTTTTTCCTCCTGAGCCTATTCAGCACCTGAAAAAACAGGAACGCCAGCGCGGCGCCGGCGGCCAGCCCCAGCAGTCCCCGCCTGGCGACGTCTCCCGCCCGGTCGCCTTCGTCCTTGAGGTGGGCGCCGCCAAAGCGCAGGCGCGGGAAATCGCGCGTCTGGCGCCCGTCGGGCAATTCCACCTGCTCCTTGGCATAGGAGCGCGTCGCGAGCGGCGCCGAGTAGGTCTTCTCGCCCCGGCCGCGCAGATGCACCAGCGCGAGATCCAGCACCGAGAGGACTTCGGACGAATAGGCGGCCTTCTCCCCGGCCTGCTGCACCAGCGCGGGGCGGAAATGCAGTGAATCCAGCATCCCGACCGCGAGATAGGCCGCGAGAACCACCGCCGAGGCCATCGCGGCGGAACTGCGGAATACCCGCGCCCAGGGCACGGCGAGATGCGGGTGGCGCCGGCAGTAGATGCCATACCCCACAGCCGCCAGGACCAGCAGCCAGACCAGCACGTCCGTTATCAGAATGAGAGGCACGTCAGCTCAGCCTGATCCGCGGATCGACCAGCGTGTAGGAAATGTCGGTGAGAATCAGCCCCGCGATGTAGAGCACCGAGCCGATGAACACCATCGAGCGCACCACCGCGAAGTCCTGCGCCTGGATGGCGTCGATGGTGTAGCTGCCGAGGCCGGGAATGCCGAAGAAGGACTCCATCAGCAGGCTGCCGAGGAACAGCGTCGGAATCACCACCACCACGCCCGTCAGCACCGGGATCATGGCGTTCTTGAGCACGTGGCGGAACAGCACCACGCTTTCAGCCAGCCCCTTGGCGCGCGCGGTGCGCACGTAGTCCTTGCCCATTTCTTCCAGGAACAGCGTGCGGTACCAGCGGCTGCTCGCGCCGATGCCGCCGATCACCCCGATCAATGCCGGCAGCACCAGGAATTTCGCCGCGTCCAGGCCGCCGGCGTAGCCGGAGATGGGCACCAGGTGCCAGACCTTGGACGCCACGTACTGCCCCCCGATGATGTAGAACAGCGTCGAGATGGACATCATCGCCACGCACAGCACCACACCCCAGAGATCCAGGTAGCTCGCGCGGAAAAACGCCATCAGCAGCGCGAAGCTGATGCACACCGCCAGGCCGACGAGGAACACCGGCAGCGCTAGCGCGAGGCTGGGCCACATCCGGGCGCCGATCTCGGTGCGGATGTCGCGCTTGTCCTCCGAATAGCCGAAATCGAACACGAACAGGCGCGCGGACTTCTGCACGAATATCGTCTGCAGCGCCTTGTCCGCCCCTTGCGCCGAAGAATTCCACAGCAGCGGCAGGTCGTAGCCGCGCTCGGCCTTCCATTTCTCGATGGCTTCGGGGGTTACCCGCTTCGATCCGAGCTGCATGCGCGCCATGTCGTCCGGCGTGTTGACGATGAAGAACAGCGCGAAGGTGATCAGGTTCACGCCGACCAGGATCGGAATGGCGTACAGCGCGCGGCGGACGATGTAGGCGAACATTTAGGCCGCCGGCCTCGCCGCCATGCGCTCGCGCTTCCGGTAGGTCATCACCGCCGGAACGACCGAAGCGATGAGCGCCAGGAGCAGCAGGATCGCCGGCCAGACGACGGGCTGGTTCCATTCGCGGCGCAGCGCCTCGCGCTTCACCGGATCGACCTTCAGGTACTTCAGCTTGTTGTCGGAGATTTCGTTCACCTTGGCGTTGCCCAGCCAGCTGTGGAACAGGCCGAAGTTCTTCGGATGGAAGCCGCCGATCCAGGGCGCGTCGCGGCGGAAGATGTCGGTCATGCGGTCGATGACCTGCTGGCGCTCCGGCGAGTTGGGGGTGTTGCGCATGCGCTCGAACAGCGCGTCGAACTCCGCGTTCTCGTAGTTGGCGGCATTCTCGCCATCGTGCTTCGCGCGGCTCTGCGGGCCGTGCAGCAGGAACATGAAATTCTCGGGGTCCGGGTAGTCCGCGCTCCAGCCGACGATGAACAGCTGCGTGCTGCCCTTGCGCAGTTTCTCCTGGAAGCGGTTCCAGTCGGTCTGGCGCGGCTCGAACTGGATGGAAAGTTTGCCGAACTGCTTGCGCCACCAGTCGATCTGCGACTTGTCTTCGGGCCCGCGGTTGGTGGTGTCCAGGTGCAGCACCAGCGGCTGGCCGGTCTTCGCGTCGCGCCCGTCAGGGTAGCCCGCCTCCGCCAGCAGCTTCTTC
>CAZPNH010000328.1:0-3637 GCA_964587635.1 uncultured Bordetella sp. | reverse complement strand
CGGCACGTAAACACCCGCTGAACAGGCCACCGGCTCGACGATCACCGCGGCGATGGTCGAGGGATCGTGCAGCTGGCAGAGCCGCTCGAGATCCTCCGCAAGCTCCGCCCCGTGCGCGGGCTGGCCGCGCGAGAACGCGTTCTTTGCCGGGTCATGCGTATGGCGGATGTGGTCCACGCCGGTCACCAGCGCGCCGAAAATCTTGCGGTTGCCGACCATGCCGCCGACCGCGGTGCCGCCGAGATTCACGCCGTGATAGCCCTTTTCGCGGCCGATGAGGCGGATGCGCTGCCCCTCGCCGCGCTGGCGGTGGTAGGCGATGGCGAGCTTCAACGCCGTATCCACCGACTCCGAGCCGGAATTGGTGAAGAAAATCTTCGTCATGCCCGTCGGCAGCAACGGCGCGAGCTTGTCGGCGAACTCGAAGGCCAGCGGGTGGCCCATCTGGAACGGCGGCGCGAAATCCAGCGTCGCCACGCCCTTCTGCACCGCCTCGACGATTTTCTTGCGGCAGTGGCCGGCATTGACGCACCACAGGCCCGAGGTTCCGTCCAGGATCTTGCGGCCCTCCGGCGTGTAGTAGTACATGCCCTCGGCGCGCGACAGCAGCCGCGGCGCCTTCTTGAACTGGCGGTTGGCCGAGAACGGCATGAAAAACGCCGAGTTCTCGAGCGACGTGCTGACGGCTTCCGGCCTGGCTCTCTCGTTCATGGGCGTTCTCCTAGCGATAGGAGCAATACTACGCCCAGGCTAGCCCGGCCAGGCGACCACGGTCTGCTTCTGCTCGCCCAGGCCGCGGATTCCCAGCGTCATCACGTCGCCCGGCTTCAGAAACACCGGGTTGGGCTTGATGCCGAGGCCCACGCCCGGGGGGGTGCCGGTGCAGATGACATCGCCCGGCAGCAGGGTCATGTACTGGCTGACGTGCGAGACGATCTGCGCGCAGTTGAAAATCATGGTCCGGGTGTTGCCCGACTGCATGCGCTTGCCGTTCACATCCAGCCACATGTCGAGCACTTGCGGGTCCTTGATCTCGTCGGTGGTGACCAGCCAGGGTCCGATCGGGCCGGCCGTGTCGAAACCCTTGCCCTTGTCCCATTGCCCGGTCGCCATCTGGAAAGCCCGTTCGGAAACGTCGTTCACCACGCAATATCCCGCGACATACTCGAGGGCCTCAGATTCGGAGACGTATTGCGCCTTCGAGCCGATGACGATTCCGAGCTCCACTTCCCAGTCGAGCTTGGTCGAGCGCTGCATCACGTCGTCGTTCGGCCCGCTGATGCAGGTGGTGGCCTTCATGAACACGATCGGCTCGGCCGGGATCGGCATGCCGGCTTCCTTGGCGTGGTCGGAATAATTCAGGCCGATGGCGACGAACTTGCCGATGCCGACGAAGGGCACCCCCAGGCGCGGGCCGTTGGCGACCACCGGCAGCGTATCCGGCTTCACCTTGGCGAGCACCTTCAGGCCGCGCGGCGAGAGTTCGTTCGGGCCGATGTTTTCCACCACCTTGGACAGGTCGCGCAGGCGCCCGTCGGTGTCGATGATGCCCGGCTTCTCGAAGCCGTTCTTGCCGTAGCGACAAAGTTTCATATGGTCATGCCCCCGTCTATCGAATACATGTTGCCGGTCGCGAACTTCGCCTCATCCGAAGCCAGGAACACGAGGATTCCCGTGATGTCCTCGACCGAGCCCAGCCGCCCCATGGGCTGGCGCGCGATGAAATCCTTTTTCGCCTGCACCGGGTCGGCGAAGGCGTTGATGCGGTCGCCGAGCGAAGGCGTGTCCACGGTGCCCGGCCCGATGCAATTGCAGCGGATGCCCTGCTTCACGTAGTCCGCAGCGATCGACTTGGTGAGACCGATCACCGCCGCCTTGGTGGCGCCGTAAACGAAGCGGTTGGGCAGGCCTTTCACGCTGGAAGCGATCGAGGACATGTTGATGATCGAGCCGCCGCCCTTCTTCAGCATGCCGGGCAGGAAGGCCTTCGAAGTCCAGAACATGGACCGCACGTTCAGGTTGAAGGCGAAATCCCAGTCCTTGTTGCTGCAGTCGAGGACGGTGCCGTGGTGCACGAAGCCGGCGCAATTGAAGAGGATGTCGATTTGTCCGATATCGGCGGCAACCTTGATGATCGCCGCTTCGTCGGTGACATCCAGCGCCTTCGTGCGAATGCCGTTCTTGCCTTCCAGGTCGGCGAGCAGCTTGGCGTTGACGTCGGTCGCCCAGACCTGCGCGCCTTCGCGCGCGAATGCGAGCGCCGTGGCGCGTCCGATACCTTGACCGGCCGCGGTGATGAACGCGACCTTGCCTGCGAGCCTGCCTGCCATCGCTTGCGTGCTCCTTGCGCGGGAGATTCCTGAAGGGCGCGAATTATATCCTGAGTGTCCAGGGCAACACTTTCTAGCGCAGCGCAGCATTCGCATCGGACCAAAATAATCGGTCTGACCACTTGACCAATCATCCACCGCGCCGATACCCTGCGCTCGCTCGGAGGGAGTTCCGTTTTCACAACCAGGGTTGCAAACCCGCATGCGCCTGCAGGCCGTTGAGCCCCGTCGTCTCTATCGCCAGATCGCCGACCAGATCCGCACGCTGATCGGCAACGGCGATGTCGCGCCCGGCGCGCGCCTGCCGGCCGAGCGCGACCTCGCGCGCCAGCTCGGCGTGTCGCGGCCCAGCCTGCGCGAAGCGCTGATCGCGCTCGAGGTCGAAGGCCTGCTCGACGTGCGCGTGGGCTCCGGCATCTATGTCAGCCAGCCCGGCGAACGCGACCGCGGCGCGGAACTGGCCGACGCCTCAGGCCCCTTCGAAGTGATCCGCGCGCGCTGGATGATCGAGGGCGAGTGCGCCGCGCTGGCCGCGAAGAACGGCAGCCCCGCCCAGCTGCGCGCCATCCGCAAGTCGCACGCCGACCTGCAGAGGGAAGCCAAGCGGCACCACAACCCGCTCGACGCAGACCGCGCCTTTCACGTGCGCATCGCCGAGGCCACCGGCAACAGCGCGCTGGAACTGGTGGTGCAGACGCTGTGGGACCAGCGCGTCGGGCCGCTCTACCGCGCGCTCGAATCCAAGCTCGAATACCCGGCCATGGCCGGCGAGACCGTCGACGAACACGAGGCCGTGGTGCTCGCGATCCTCGACCGCGACCCGGCGTCGGCGCGCGCGGCGATGCGCCGGCACATGGACATGACCAAGAAGCGCTACAGCAAGGACTGGAAGGAGGCGGGGAAATAGCATGGCGGCAGTCGCATTGAGAGGCGTACACAAATCCTTCGGCTCGACCGCCGTGGTGCACGGCGTCGACCTGGGCATCAAGGACGGCGAGTTCTGCGTGCTGGTCGGCCCTTCGGGCTGCGGCAAGTCGACGCTGCTGCGCATGATCGCGGGCCTGGAGGAAATCAGCGGCGGCGAGATCGACATCGGCGGCCGCGTCGTCAACGGCATGGCGCCCAAGGAACGCGATATCGCCATGGTGTTCCAGAATTACGCGCTCTACCCGCACATGACCGTGTACGACAACATGGCTTTCAGCCTGAAGCTCGCGGGCGTGGCGGCGGAGCAGCTGGACCGGCGCGTGCAGGATGCTGCCGATATCCTCGGCCTCAAGGATTACCTGGCGCGCTACCCGCGCCAG
>CAZPNH010000327.1:0-3659 GCA_964587635.1 uncultured Bordetella sp. | reverse complement strand
GCGACCAGCGCTTCGAGTGGGAAGAGAAGGACATCTTCTGCATTCCGTCGTGGACGAAATACCGCCACGGCGCGTCGAGCGATGCAGTGCTGTTTTCGTTCAACGACTTTCCGGCGATGCGGGCGCTCGCGCTCTATCGCGAGGAGTGAAGACTCTCGTCCGAACGGGAAAACCGGCGATCGCCTACCGCGTCGAAGGCGAAGGCGAGCCGCTGGTGATGGTGCACGGCGTCGGCGGCGACAGCGGCAACTGGGACGGCGTGGTGGCGGCGCTGCTGCCGCGCTTCCGCGCCATCCGCCTGGACATGAGCGGGCACGGCCGCTCCGGCCTCATCACTGCGCCGTGCACCGTCCAGGACCTCGCGCGCGACGTCACCGACGTGATGGACGCGCTCGGCGTGCGCGCCGCGGCGATCGCGGGCTTCTCCCTCGGCGGCCTGATCGCGCAGGCCATCGCGTTGGAGTCTCCGGACCGCGTGAAGAAGCTCGCGTTGATTGCGACAGTGGCGGGCCGCACGCCGGAGGAACGGGCGCGCTCGGCGGCACGCATCGAGGTGGTCCGGGAAAAGGGGCTCGCAAACATCGCCGCAGGCAATCGCGAGTTCTGGTTCAGCGACGCCTTCCGCCGCGACCATCCGGAGGTGGTGGAAGCACGCGTGCGGCAGTTCATGGCCTGCGACCCGGTGTCCTACCTGCACGCCTTCGCCGTGTTCGCGAAAGGAGACTTCGCCGCCCGGCTGCAGGAAATCCGCGTACCCACGCTGGTGCTGGCCGGCGAGTTCGATCCCGCCGCCACGGCGCGCATGGCACGGCTGATGCATGAGCGCATCGCCGGCTCGCGGCTGGAAATCCTCGCCGACATGCGCCACGCGCTGCTGATCGAGTGCCCGCAGCGCGTGGCGGCGCTGATGGCGGAATTTCTCTAATCCAGCTTTACGTCCGCCTCCTTCACGATCCGCGCCCACTTCGGGATCTCCCTGTCGACGAAGGCACGGAATTCGGCGGGCGAATTGCCGCCAACGAAGAATCCCTGCGAAGCGAAGTACTCCTTCATGTCCGGCATATTGACCGCCCTGACCAGCTCGGCGTTGAGCTTCGCCAGGATCGCGGGCGGCGTGCCCGCCGGCGCGAAGATGCCCTGCCAGGACAGCGCCTCGAAGCCCGG
This sequence comes from uncultured Bordetella sp., assembly GCA_964587635.1. Lineage (GTDB taxonomy): Bacteria > Pseudomonadota > Gammaproteobacteria > Burkholderiales > SG8-39 > RBG-16-66-20. Next base: position 2,495 of record CAZPNH010000327.1, on the reverse strand, counting down.
GTAGCCCGATTCGGCTACCGTCGGCACGTCGGGCAGCAGCGGATGGCGCTGCAGCGAAGTCACCGCGAGCGCGCGGATCCTGCCCGCCTTCACCTGCGGCAGCGTGACGAGGAAATCGCCGAACATCATCTGGATCTGGCCGCCCATGAGGTCGTTGAGCGCGCCCGCGGTCCCCTTATAGGGCACGTGCACGAAATGCGTGTGCGCGGCGAGGTTGAACATCTCCGCGGTCAGGTGCATCGACGTGCCGTTGCCCGGCGTGCCATGGTTGAGCGGCGACTGCTTTTGCGCCTGGTCTAGCGCCACCAGCTCCTTGAGCGTCTTCGCGGGTACGGAGGGGTTCACCACGATGGTCAGCGGCGCGGAAACGACGAGCGACACCGGGTCGAAGTCCCTGGGCTGGTAAGGCAGTTTGGGATTGAGCGAGTAGCTCACCGCATTGGAGCCCGTGACGCCGATCAGCAGCGTGTAGCCGTCCGCGGGCGATTTCGCCACGAATTCCGAGCCGACCGCGCCGCCCGCACCCGGCTTGTTCTCGACCAGCACAGGCTGACCCATGGACGCCTGGAACTTCTCGGCGATGCGCCGGCCGATGACGTCGGTGCTGCCGCCCGGCGGGAACGGCACGACGATGCGGATCGGCTTGGACGGAAATTCCTGCGCGGGCGCCGGCGCGGCGCCAAGGAAAAGCATTGCCAGCAGCAATATGGAACGTCTCATCGTTTCTCCGTGATCAGAACCGGTCCGCAGCAAAGGCCGACAGATTCACGCGCGCGGATCTCCCCGCAACGAGATTAGCAATTTCCCTGCCAGTGGTGGCGCCCGCGCACATGCCGACGTGCCCGTGGCCGAATGCAAGCCAGGCATTCTCGGCACCGGGCGCCCGGCCGATCACCGGCAGGCTGTCGGGCAGGCACGGGCGATGGCCCATCCACTCGCTGGTGTCGGAAGTATCGAGATGCGGGAAGAGCTCCCTTCCCTTGCGCAACAGCGCCTGGGCGCGCTCATAGCGCGGCGGCGCTTCCAGACCGGCGAACTCGACCGTTCCGGCCAGCCGCAGGCCCATGCGCATCGGATTGATCATCAGGTTGTGCTCGACCGCCATCACCGTGTGGCGCAGCTGCAGGTTCGTGCTCTTCACGGTGACGTGGTAGCCACGCTGGGTCTCCAGCGGCACGTTCACCCCCAGCTGCGCGGCCAATGGCTTCGACCACGCCCCTGCTGCAACCACGACACCATCGAAAGGAAGAGTTTGGTTTTTCACTTTTACCGATTTGATTCTCCGGTTCGAAAATTCAAAACCGACAACCGCGTCCGAGACACTCTGTGCACCATCTTTTACGCATTGCGCGTGAATCGCTTTCACCAGTGCCGACGGATCGAGCGTCGAGCCGTTCTCGGGCGCGAGCAGGCCGAAGCGGAATTTTCCCTTCAGGTCGGGCTCGAGCGCGGCGAGTTCTTCCTCGCCCACGTCGCGCAGCTCGACGCCGAGCGAACGGCGCAGGTCCATGCCCCACTTCCACTGGTTCGCGGTCTCGCGCGAGGAGTAGACGTAGAGGCACCCTGAGCGGCGCACGAGGTCCTGCACGCCCGCGCGTTCGATGAGCGGTCCATAGGATTCGAAGATGGGCGCGAGCAGACCGCGCAGGGCGGTGGCGATGCGCGTCACCTCCTGCGGCGAGCTGTGATGCAGGAAGCGCAGCAGCCAGGGCAGTGCCTGCGGCAGATAGGACCAGCGCACCGTAAGAGGCCCCAGCGGGTCGGCAAGCCAGCCGGGCACCCTCTTCCACATGGCCGGCATGCCGACCGGCAGGCAGGCCGAAGGCGACAGCGAACCCGCGTTGCCGAAGGAGCATCCTTCGCCCGGCGGGCGCGGGTCGATGAAGGTGACACGGTGGCCGTCGCGCTGCAGCCACGCGCCGGTGCAAACCCCGACAATCCCCGTTCCGACGACCGCGATATGCATCCTGCTTATAATTATCCGGGAGTCTTGCATGATCAGCGCTGAACAGAACGAACTCATGACCCGCGTCGGCCCGGGCACGCCGGCCGGCAGCCTGCTGCGCAACTACTGGCAGCCGATCGCGCTCGTGGACGAGCTGCAGGGTCCCCGGCCCGTGCTGGCCCGCACGATTCTGGGTCAGTCTTTTGTTCTCTTCAAAGATAAAAACAATAAATTCGGCCTGATCGACCGCCATTGCCCCCATCGCGGCGCCGACCTTGCCTACGGGCGCTACGAGGACGGCAACCTTCGCTGCGTGTTCCACGGCTGGCTGTTCGATGTGAACGGCAAGTGCCTGGAGACGCCCGCCGAGCCGCAGGGCAGCCGCTTGTGCGACCACATCAAGCAGCGCTCCTATCCGGTCGTCGAGCGCAGCGGAATCGTCTTCGCGTGGCTGGGCGCGGGCGAGCCTTCCGCCTTCCCGCATTTCGACTGCTTTACCGCGCCGGACGCCTACACCTTCGCTTTCAAGGGCTACTGGGACTGCAACTGG
>CAZPNH010000326.1:0-3659 GCA_964587635.1 uncultured Bordetella sp. | reverse complement strand
CACTGCTCGGCGATAGGCGTCGGGCGCAAGTTCCGCTTCCGGCGCGGCGACACCGCGCCGGCCAGCGAGCAGTGCGATATAGGCAGGTGCCACCCACATGACGCGATCTTCGGCGCCCGTGCGCCTGCCGATTTCCTCCATGGCCGCGAACAGGTCCAGGTGAACCTGGGCGCGCGAGCGCGCTTCGGCAAGACCGGGCGTACGGTACCAGTCGACGATCTCGGCGAAACGGCCCGGCGCCTGCGCGCGCTGGTAAATGAACGCCAGCGCCGGCAGGGTGAGGCTGAGCAGCAGCGCGGCCAGCACGCCATGCGCGAGCACCGGCGGTCTTTGCAGGGCACGCAGGAGCGCCGCTGCCGCGAGGAAGGCGTACAGGACCAGCACGGGCAGCACGGGAAAGAGGAAGCGCCCCATCTGGTCGTAGAAAGGCCAGGCGAGGAAAACCGCGAGATATCCCGCCACCATCCAGCCGTCCGCCTTGCCGGCGGCGAGGCGCAGCGCCATGCCGGCGAGCGCGAGGCAGCCCACCGCGCCCGCGAGCGCGGCCCGCAACGGGCGCCCTTCGACCCAGAACAGCAGCAGGGAGCCGATCCAGCCCTCCGCCACCGCGTTCGCCTGCCTGACGAGACTGGTTGAGGCAGCCGCCATCGGGCTCTGGGCGTCGAAGAACGCGCCGGCGTGCTCGGACAGGATGCGGGCGTAGTTGTCGGTGGTCGCCGCGGGACGCAGCAACACCCAGACTGCATAAGCCGCCACGGCGGCAAGCGCAGGGGCCACCGCCCGCGTCTTCGACGCGAGAGACGCGCCGCGCCGCGTCGCAGCCCAAAGCGCGTATACCGCGATCATCGGCAGCGCGGCAGTGCGCGTCAGCGCCATCGCAGCCATCAGCAGCGCAAGCAGCCAGGTTCCGTCCGTTTTCTTTTGGGATGCATCGGCGACATGGAGGGTCGCCAGCAGCAGCAGGCAGAACAGCGGCTCGCTGAGAATTCCCTTGGCATTGATCCACAGCGACGGCAGCAGCGCGACGCACAGGGCGGCCAGGGCGGCCGCGCGCCGGTCTTCCAGCCAGCGCGCGCCAAGCAGGTAGACCAGGGGAATGGCGGCCGCCAGCAGCAGCGCGGTCAGCGCATGCGCCCAGGCGATATGATGCGCCGCCCCGGCGAACGCCAGCAGCAGGGGAAACAGCGGCGGATAGAACGCTTCGCGCGCGAACGCTGCGGCCACCGCCGGCGACGCCGCCTGCCAGGGCGAAAATACCTGCGCCATCACCAGGTAGCTCACGCTGTCGTCGGCGAAGGTCGCCAGCGTCGGCTGCCAGACAAAGACCGCGCACAGCGCGGCAAACGCCAGCGCGATCGACGCGACCGCGATCCGCGGCAGGTCTGCGGACAGGCGCGGCAGGATCCGCCGCGCGCTCATGCGGGTGGGGCGACTACCCTCTGCAGGTAACGCTGCCGGAGATCGCCGCCGGTCTGGCGGTCGTAAGCCTGCAATGCCACGGCGGCGAGATCGCGGGAAGCGTAGTTCTCATGCAGGATCGCGGCCAGCTTGAGCAGGCTGTCTGGCGCAAGACGGTCGAAGGCCATGAAATCACGCACGTACACCGCATCGCACCACAGTACCTGGCTCATCGCGGCATAGGGATTGTCGACGAGCGTCAGGGGTTTGAAGGTGCGCCCCGCGAGCACGGGCAGCCTGTGCAGGACGAAACCCTGGCCGCGCAGAAACGCGTCGACGTCGGCAAACAGCGGCTGGCCCTTGTACAGCGGCAAGAACTCCGCCTCTGTCTGGATCACCAGCACATCGCGCAGCACCTCCTGCGCGCCCTGAAGCACCATCAGCTCCGCGCCCTGGACGTCGACCTTGAGGAAATCCGCGCCCCTCGCCTGCGGTATGTCGTCAAGCCGCCTGGTCCGCACGCGCTTGGTGGCCACGACCCGCACCAGCTCCTCGAGGCTCTGGAACATGTCCAGCAGCGCGGTATCAGGTTCGAATATCGAGGAGGTCATGGGTGCGGCGCACTCGTAGAAAGTCTGCTCGGAACCGTCGCCGATGACGAAGGGCAGGAAGGTGCGGTTGTCCCCGGCCATGCGGTTCAGTTTCGCGCATTCTTCTTCGAGCGGCTCGAAGCCCAGCAGCTCGCAATCCAGCGTTCGCAGCAGCAGCGAGTACGGATCGGTGCCTTCGCCCAGCGACATGGCGCCGATATCGACGATCTTCAGTCGCGGCAAGTTGGGGATCAACGACAGGATGGAGAACGTGCGCGGTCCATCCGCCGGGCGGTGCAGGTGCGCCGGCTCCGCGCGCGCCCAGTATTCCGGGTTGAGATTTTCATCCGAGCGTTCGCGCAGCAAAGGCGCGGGCTCCGGCGCCCGCTGCCTGCCAGCGCGCATCGCCATGAGCTGCCGGCGGCGCTCCATTTCCGGGGAACAGTGCGGCAAGGCGATGATCGATTCGACGGCGGCGAGCATGTTCGCGTGCGAGAACGAGGAAAAGCTGCGCAACTTTTCATATTGCTCGATCACCGCGCATGTCAGCCAGCCGCTCGGGTTCGCCCGGCTGTCGAGCCGTTCGAAGCGCGGTGAGGGCGCGAGAAACGGTTCGCCCAGCGCATTCTTGCCCTCCACCGCCAGTATCTCTACCGCCAGTTGGAGGGCATCGACCGCCTCCCCCCGCGATCCGATTTCCCAGGCCAGGCGCGCGTACGAAATGCGCCTCGGCAGCGTGGCATGCGCGTCCAGTGCCTCGGCCGCGCAGCGGTAAGCGTCTGCCAGGCAGGCAAACTGCTGCGCCGGACTCAAGCCCGGCGCGAGGGAACGCGCGTAAGCGGCAAGCCCTTCCTGGTAGGTCCTCGCATCGCCGCCGGTGAGCGCGCCCGCATTTGCCGCCCAGCCCTCCGCGAATCCACTCGCATAGGGCGCCGAGCGGAGGTAGTGCGTCCAGGCGCCCTTCGGCGCGGCAGCCGCTTCGGCCGCGTCGTCCTCGGCAAGCACACCTTGTGCGGCGAGTTCCCCGGCGCGATCGCTCTTGCAGGCGAACAGGTTGAGGCGGAACGTTTCGGCGGCTTCCATGTCGTCAAACGGCACGAGGATCAGCCTGCCCGGCAGCAGACGGTAGATCGCATACCCCAGCTCGCGCAAGGGATCGAGCGCGCGAAAATCGAGCCGCTCTCCGACCTTGACTTCGAGCATCACCAGAGGCGAGCGGGTGGCGAGGAATTCGGCACCGCCCCTGATCGCCTCGAGTTCGTGTCCCTCGACATCCAGCTTGACGAAATCGATCGCGCCCCAGCCCTCCTCCGCAGCGGCCCGATCCAGGGTCGTGGACTTCACCCGCACGACGTTGCGCGCGCCAGCGCCGGCGATCGCATTGACCTCCGAATGCATGTCGATAGCGAACAGCTGTTCGCCGACGCTCTCGCTGACCGCTGCCCTTAGCAAGGTCACGTTCGAGCAGGAATTTAGGTCCAGATTGCGCTCCAGGAATTCCGCCGTCTCCGGCGTCGGCTCGAAGGCCCAGACCCGGCCGGCCGTCCCCACGGCGCGGGACATGGCCGTGGTGTAGACGCCGTAGCTCGCGCCCACGTCCACGGCCCGCATGCCCGGGCGCAGCCAGCGGCGCACGAAGCGGATCTCGTCCTCGAACCAGTCCTCCTGTTC
>CAZPNH010000325.1:0-3660 GCA_964587635.1 uncultured Bordetella sp. | reverse complement strand
CGGTCACCAGCATCACCAGCGTGGAGACGATGTTGAAGGCCGCCACCGCGACGATGAGCAGCAGGATGATGAACATCACGCGCTTCTCGATCTCCACCGCGCGGAAGAAATTGGCGTGGCTGCGCGTCCAGTCCGTGGCGTACAGGTCTCTGGTCAGGTTTTTCATCACGTCGCGCGCCACCGCGCGCGCGGCGAACAGGTCGGTCAGCCGGAGGCGCACGCCGGAGACCGCGTCGCCCATCTGGTAGAGCTTCTGCGCGTCCTGCATGTGGATCAGCGCGAGGCCCGAGTCGTACTCGAACATGCCGATCTCGAACACGCCCACCACGGTGAACTGCTTGAGGCGCGGGATCACGCCGGCCGGCGTCACCAGGCCCTGGGGCGCGATCAGCGCCACCTTGTCGCCCGCGAACACGACCAGCGCGCGCGCGAGCTCGGAGCCGAGCACGATGCCGAACTCGCCCGGCTTGAGCGCGTCCAGCTTGCCCGCGCGCATGTGCAGGCCGATCTCGGCCACCTGTTCCTCGCGGTCGGGCAGGATGCCGCGCACCACGCTGCCGCGCACGTTCTGCCCCACCACCAGCATCGCCTGCGCGTTGACGAACGGCGCCTCCCCCACGACGCGCGGATCCTGCGCGGCGATTTTGGCGACCGCCTGCCAGTCGGCCAGCTCGTTGTTGGCGCCGCTGATCTGCACGTGCGAAGCGACGCCGAGGATGCGCGTGCGCAGCTCCTTCTGGAAGCCGTTCATCACGGAGAGCACCACGATCAGCGCCGCGACGCCGAGCGCGATGCCCGCCATGGAGATGGCGGAGATGAAGCTGATGAAGTGGTTGCGGCGCTTTGCGCGGGTATAGCGCAGGCCGACGAGGAGTTCGTAACGCACGGGGTCCCAGAATACTACAATCAACCCCGTGGACTTCCCCGATGATCTTGCCGCGCTGCTGAGAAGGGAACGCATCGCGCATCTCGCCACTCTCAGGCAGGCCGCGCCGATGGCCTCGATGACGCTCTACCTGCCCGATGCGGCCTTCACGGCGTTCTACCTCCACGTCAGCCGCCTCGCCTGGCATACCCAGGACATGGCGCAGGACGGGCGCGTCGCGCTGTCCATCGCCGAGACGGACGACGGCCGGGCCGATCCCTTCACCCTGCAGCGGGTTTCCATACGGGGAACGGCGGAAAACCTCGCCGGCGGGCAACCTGAACTGAAACGGCAGTGGCTGGCCCGCTTTCCGGAACAGGCCATCAATTTCGAGCTGGCGGATTTCTCCTTCTGGCGCATCGCGCCGCGCGATGCGCGCTTCGTCGCCGGCTTCGGAAAGATTCACAACCTGTCGGCAACCGAGTTATCCTCCTGCGCAGGGAGGAACACATGAAGAAAATCGCATTCTGCGCACTGCTGCTGCCGTTGTTTGCCGTCGTTCCGGCCGCCGCCCACGGGCCCAACGACCCGCCGCACCAGAGCTACTGCATGGGCGACTTCAAGCTGGAGTCCGGCGAGGCGATCAGGGACTTCTGCATCTCCTACGTCACGCACGGTGCGCTGAACGCGAACAAGTCGAATGCCATCCTCATGGTCACCGCGCTCGGCGGCAACCATCACCGCATCGACTACCTGATCGGGCCGGGGCGCGCGCTCGACCCGGCGAAGTACTTCATCATCGCCACCGACGCGATCAGCAACGGGCTGACCACGTCGCCGTCGAACTCCAAGGCGCAGCCGCGCATGCAGTTCCCGAGGTTCAACCTGCGCGACATGGTCAACTCGACGCAGCGCCTGGTGAGCGAGAAATTCGCCATCAAGAAGCTGGTGGCGGTGGCCGGCGCCTCCATGGGCGGCATGCAGGGGCTGCAGTGGGCGGTGAGCTATCCGGAGATGATGCATTCGGTGGTGGCGCTGATCCCGCTCGCGCGCACGCCCGCCTGGTCCACGGGCATCACGGAAATGCTGCGCCAGACCATCATGACCGACCCGGACTGGAAGGGCGGCCAGTACGCCTCGCAGCCCGAGCGCGCCATGCGCCTGTGGGGCGGCTGGCTGTCGGGCACCATCACGCGCACGCCGCAGTACCACGAGGCGATGTTTCCCAACAACCTGGACGTGATCCCCTACCTGAAGAGCACCGAGGACGTGCAATGGACGCGCATCGACGCCAACGACTGGCTCTACCAGAGCTGGGCCTACGACGCGCACAACGTCGGCACCACGCCGGGGTTCGGCGGCGACTACCGCAAGGCGCTGCGCTCGATCAAGGCCAAGGTGCTGATCATGGCCGGCAGCGGCGACCTGCTCAACCCGGAATACGAAGCGAAGGAAGCCGCCAGCTACATCACCGACGTGCGCTACGTCCCGCTCAACGAGAAGCGGCCGATGGGCCACATCTCGGCGGCGGGCATCACCGCGCCCGAAAACGAGCTGCAGAACGCGGAGATCGGCGCCTTCCTCGAGGCCGTCACGCAGCGGGGCAAGCTGATTCAGTGAGGCGGCAGGCGTTGCAGGTTCTCGGCGTCGATTTCACTTCGGCACCGCGCAGGGGCAAGGCGATCACCGTCGCGCACGGTTTTTTCGAGAAAAATCTCCTGCGCATCGAGAAAATCGAAGGGCTTGAAAAATTCCACGAGTTCGAGGCCCTGCTGCGCCGTCCCGGACCCTGGATCGGCGGCTTCGATTTTCCGTTCGGCCTGCCGCGCGAACTGGTGCGCGACCTGGGCTGGCCGCGCGACTGGCGCAAGCTGGTCGCGTTCTGCGCGGGCCTTTCGCGCCACGAATGGCGCGGCATCCTCGACGGCTACCGCGCGACGCGTCCCGCGGGCTCCAAATACGCGCACCGCAAGACAGACCTGCCCGCGGGTTCCTCCAGCCCGATGAAACTCGTCAATCCGCCGGTGGCGCTGATGTTCCACGAAGGCGCGCCGCGCCTTGCCGAAGCGGGTGTGCATATCCCCGGACTTGCCGAAGGCGACCGCTCGCGCGTCGCGCTCGAGGCCTATCCGGGATTGTTCGCGCGAGGACTCATTGGCAGGACCTCCTACAAAAACGACTCCAAAGCGAAGCAAACAGCGGCTCGACGCCGTGCGCGCGCGAAAATATTTTCTGGACTGCCCATAAAAGTAAAAATGGCGATGCAACACCAGCTGATCGACGACCCGTCGGGCGATTCGCTGGATGCGGTGATCTGCGCGGTGCAGGCGGCCTGGGGCTGGCAACGGCGGCGCAGGAATTACGGCCTGCCGGCCCGCATCGAGGCCTGCGAAGGCTGGATCGTCTCCGCGTGATTCTTTTCCTGAAAGGCCTCGCCTTCGGCTTCCTGCTCGCCGCCACCGTCGGCCCGATGTGGCTGCTGTGCCTGCGCCGCACGCTGGCGCACGGCGTGCTCGCCGGCTTCGTCTCGGGCATGGGCATCGCCGTCGCCGACGGCTTTTACGGCGCGGTGGCGGCCTTCGGCCTGACGGCGATCTCGGGGTTTCTGCTGCACCAGCGCTTCTGGCTGGGCCTGGTCGGAGGATTGTTTCTCCTGTACCTGGGCATCAAATCCCTGACCGCAACACCGGCGCCGGTGCAGGACAACCGGCAGGAAAAAGCGATTCTTTCAAAAGCCTTTCTCTCCACGCTCGGGCTGACGCTCGCCAATCCGCCGACCATCCTCGCCTTCGTCG
>CAZPNH010000324.1:0-3661 GCA_964587635.1 uncultured Bordetella sp. | reverse complement strand
TTTTCCGGCGCTGGCAGAAGCCGCGCCAGAACTGCTTGATTTCTTCGGCTGACATGTCCATGGCATAGACCCGGGCGGTAAGGTTGCTGAATGCTAGCCCACCAGCAGGGCCAGCCTTGCGAAATGGCCGAGATTGTCTTCCACGGCCTTGGCGAGGTTCCTCCGCAGGGCTTCGACGCCGGGGCTGGAGGACCGCAGGACGCCATTTTCCACCAGTTTGACCAGCCGATCCACCATCGCGTTGCGGTCGTTCGTGCCGTCGAGCAGCTGCAGCATGTGCCGGTCGAAGTCATCCATGAGGCCGGATTCATGCAGCTGGTTCACCACCGGCTCGCCGGCCTTCGCCTGGTGGCGGGCGAGGGCGCTCGCCACGGGGCGCTCACTGACCGCGGTGACGAACGGCGCTTTCCGCGAGCGCAGCACCACGAAGCTGCGCGCGTAGCCCTCGAGGATCTGCGCGGCCAGCATCTGGACATCCGGATGCGGAACGCCCGCGGCTTTCACCAGGCCCTCGAAGGAAACGGACTGCGGCCAGATTTCCGACAGATGCCTGAACGCCGACTGGATCAGCGGATCGGTGGACGTGAACGTCACGCCATTCGGCGTCTGAAAACTCCCGGGCGACAGCGGGCGGGCGGCCGAGGCGATCTCAAATCCCATGACGCTCTGCGGCGCCAGGTTGCGCTGGAGCGGGACTTCCTTTCTGCACAGCAGCGACTGGCGGAAGCGCCGGTTGCGCAGGATGTCCATGAACTGCTCGGTCCGCACCAGTTCGTTGGTGATGCCTGCCAGCGTGTCGCCGACTTCCGGCGGGAAGCTGCCGGGCTGCATGGCGCTGAATTCCGCTTCGGCGAGGAAGCGCAGGCCGTGGCGGTCCGCGCGATCGGCGAACTGGTAGAACCAGGTCTGCTCGTTGATGTCTTCCAGGTGCTCGTGGAACAGCTCCGAATCGGCGTACTTGCCCCATAGCTCCAGCTCGTTCCTGAGCGAGGTATGGTACGGATTGTCCGCCGGCGCCGACTGCGCGAAAAAGCCGAGCAGCTCGCGCGCCCGCGCGATGCGCTCCGCCGGTTTGGCGATTTCCCGGGTGTGATAGCGCACCATCTCGCGCACCATGCCGCGGAAATTCCAGCCGGGATAGGTGTTGAAGCTCACGTACGCCACGCCGTCGGGCGACAGATTGTCGCGGCAGATCTGCAGGAGCTTCTCCCGCACGTTGTCCGGCACCCACGAATACACGCCGTGGGCGATGATGTAGTCGAACGTGCCGGTTTCCCTGGTGATGCCGAGAATGTCGAGCTGCCGGATCTCGATGTTCTTCAGGCCCAGGGCCTGGATCGCCGCCTGGCAGTCGGCCACCTGGCGCGCCGACAGCTCCGCGCCGATGAACTGGCTCCCGGGCAGCGACGACGCCATCGGAATGAGGTTGCCTCCGCTGCCGCCGCCCAGTTCCAGCACCCGGCAGCGGTCGATCGGCGCCGGATGCATGCCGAACAGCGTCGCCAGCACCGCCAGCCGGTCCGGATGCGACTGCGGATAGGGCTTCTTGCTGTAGGGAACGTCGTCGTAGCTGGAAGTGGGCATCGCGCTATTTCCTCCAGGCCGCCTTAAGCGCGGGACTGCGCCCGCCAACAGCAAGGGCGGCAAGCCGTGCCGCCGCCGCATTCGAATCGGCCACGATCACGCCGGCGGCGCGCAATTTCGCGGCCTGCAGCGAATAGACCTGCGGATCGCCTTCCGTTCCCGTCACGGAGGCAATAACGAGTTTTGTTGATTTCCGGACGACATCCGCGATGAGTCCCGCCGGATCGGCGTGCGCGCCGTAGCCGATCACGACATCCAGCAGGATCACGCCGACATCCTTTTCGCGCAACGCGCGCCGCAGCGGCGCGTTGCGCAGTTCGGGCTCGATCATCGGATGCGGGTGGCCGCGCGTGAATTCATCGCTGCCGAGGTCGATGAGCCGGTGCGGCGCCCCCGAAGTCTTCGCGCCGGGTACCGGGACGTTCGACGAGACCTTGAGGCCGTGATCCATCAGCACGATCTGCGCCTCTGCGCACAGCGTGCCGCCGCAGAACAGGCCGGCGATATGGCCTTTTGCCTTCACGGCGGCCCGCTTTTCCGGCTTGAAACCCGCCGCCGCCTCCAGGGTTCGAATGGCTTCCGATTTCGCCCCCAGCAGACAAAGCGTGACCGTTTTTTTGCAGCGCTTCGCACGCGCCTTTATTTTCTTCGTCACCGAAGGCGAGGGCGGCTTGGAGATGACGATGATGCGCTTCGTCGCGGGATCCGCCTCGAGCGCATCCATCGCGGCGAGCGTCATGCGGCCGCCGACTTCCCGGCTCAGGTCCCGGCCGCCCACGCCGATGCCGTGGGACACGCCGCGGCCGCGGCGCGCGAGCAGGCAGGACACTTCCTGCAAGCCCGTGCCGGAGGCCGAGACGATGCCGACGCTGCCGCGCGGCACCGCGTTGGCGAAGGCAATGGGCACGCCCGCGATGAGCGCCGTGCCGCAATCCGGCCCCATCATCAGCAGGCCTTTCGACGCGGCCAGGTCCTTGAGGGCGATTTCCTCCGCGACCGGCACGTTGTCCGAGAACACCATGACGTGCTGTCCGCGCTCCAGCGCGCGGCGCGCTTCGTGCGCGGCGAATTCGCCTGGCACCGAAATCAACGCGAGATTGGCATCTTCCAGGTCATCGGGCAGCGGGGACGGACTCCCCGGTCTCGATGCAAGAAGCTTCTCGGCAAGCGCCAGTGCCTTGCCGGCATTCTTGCCCTTGACCGCGATGATCAGGTCATCGGGCCGCGCGCTCTCGCCGTCGCTGGCGAGCAGTCCGGAATCCCGGAGCAGCGCCTTGTTCGACGGCGTGCCGATCAGCAAGGACGCCTCCACCCCTTCCTTCTGCAGTTCACGCGCAATGCGCATCAGTGCCACGGAGTCCGCATAGAAACCGTGCTTGACCGTATTGAAAACCTTCATGCGCGGTAGCCCAGCGACGTCGCAAACGCTTCCAGCGCCTGGTCGAAGCAGGCGAGCGGCGCGCGCGCCACGCCCGCGCCGACTTGCCCGACGCCTGGCTTGCGGTGGGCGATGCCGGTGTTGATCGCCGGCTGGACGGCCGTGTCTGCGACTCTGCGCACGTCGATGCCCGACGGCACGCCTTCGCCGTCCAGCGCTGGAACCGTCCAGCGCGGATGGCGCGCCGGCGCGAGCCCGCCCATCGCGCGCGTGAACGCGGCCGCTTCGCTCGCGCGGCCCGCGCCCACGAAACCCATCACCGCGGGCGCGGCCGCCATGGCGAAGGCTCCGAGGCCCAACGTTTCCATGATGGCCGAGTCGCCCATGTCCGGATTGGCGTCCTTCTCGCTGTAGCCCGGAAAGTAGAGTCCCTGGGGCATTTCCACGGGCGCAGTGAACCAGGCGTCGCCCGTGCCCGAGAGGCGCAGGCCGAAATCGGTGCCGTTGCGGCACATCGCCGCCGCCAGGCTGCAGCCCTCGATGCCGCGCACGGGGTCCATGACCGCCTTGCCCATCGCCATGCCGATGTTGAGGAAGAACTGCTCGTTGCCGGCGATGAAGGCCACGCTGCGCGCCAGCGTCTCCGCGTCGCCTGCAGCGCGCGCGAAATGCGGCGCCAGCGCGCGCAGCGTGAGCGCG